>JACRLA010000322.1 GCA_016215145.1 Chloroflexota bacterium | reverse complement strand
CCGAGTCTCACGCGGCTCAATCACGTCGTCAATGTATCCGCGTGAGGCGGCAACGTACGGGTTAGCAAATTTCTCACGATACTCTTTAACCAATTCCGCTTTCTTCGCCACCGGGTCATCCGCTTCGGCTAACTCTTTGCGAAAGATAATGTTAACCGCGCCGTCGGGACCCATCACGGCGATCTCGGCGGTGGGCCAAGCAAAATTTAAATCGCCGCGAATGTGTTTGGAACTCATCACATCGTAGGCGCCGCCGTATGCTTTGCGCGTGATGACAGTTAATTTTGGCACAGTGGCTTCGCAATAAGCATAAAGCAACTTCGCTCCACTGCGGATGATGCCGCCGTGTTCTTGTTTAACGCCCGGCAAAAATCCCGGCACATCTTCAAATGTCACAATCGGGATGTTGAAACAATCGCAAAAGCGAATGAACCGCGCGCCCTTCTCGGATGAATTAATATCCAACACGCCCGCCAACACCGCCGGTTGATTCGCCACAATGCCTATACTGTGTCCGCCGAGGCGGGCGAAACCGACGACGATGTTCTGCGCGTAATCGGCGTGTATCTCAAAAAATTCCCCGTTATCTACCACGCGGGTGATCACTTCTTTAATGTCGTAAGGCTTGTTAGGATTCTCCGGAATAATCGTGTCGAGCGATTCATCTTCACGCAACGGGTCGTCAATAGACTTAACAAACGGCGGGTCTTCCATGTTGTTCTGCGGAATGTAACCCAGCATCTTGCGAATCAAAAACATGCAATCGGCTTCGTTCTCTGCCACGTAATGACACACACCTGACGTAGCACTGTGCGCGCTCGCCCCGCCCAACTCTTCTTGCGACACATCTTCCGATGTCACGCTCTTCACCACATCGGGTCCCGTCACGAACATATACGACGAACCTTTGACCATGAAAATAAAATCGGTCAGCGCGGGCGAGTACACCGCGCCACCGGCGCACGGTCCCATGATCGCGCTGATCTGCGGCACCACGCCCGATGCCATGGTGTTGCGTAAAAAAATGTCGGCGTATCCGCCGAGCGAGACCACGCCCTCTTGAATCCGCGCCCCGCCCGAATCGTTCAAGCCGATCACAGGCGCGCCGGTCTTCATCGCCATATCCATAATCTTGCAAACTTTTTCGGCGTGAACTTCGCCGAGCGAACCACCGAACACGGTAAAGTCTTGCGAGAAAACATAAACGAGTCGCCCGTCAATCGTCCCCCAACCCGTCACCACGCTGTCGCTCAAAAATTTTTTCTCATCCAAATTAAAATCGTGCGTGCGATGCGTGACAAAGGCGTCCACTTCGCGGAACGAACCGCGATCTAATAACAGATCGAGTCGCTCACGCGCGGTGAGCCGCCCGCGATTATGCTGCGCCTCAATGCGTTCCAACCCGCCGCCCACCTTCGACTCTTCGCGCAATTTTCTTAATTGATCAACTTTGGGATCCAGTGCCATAGATTCTCCTAATCGTAATTACTCAGCCACTCCGTCATTGCGAGCGCACTTTGCGAAGCAATCTTGGTCGCGCTAAGAGATTGCTTCGTTCCGCTCCGCGAAAAACACTCCTCGCAATGACGCCTGAGTAGTTATTCCTAATCAAACTTTGCGCGAAGCAAAATGCCCCACGTCAAAATCAAAATAATTATTGAGATGAAAAACAAGAAGCCGAGTGAGATTTGCGAATAATCGGAGCGACCAAACACGAGTCGGTCAAACCATTCCTGACTCTGTGACGCCGTCACGCCCGCGAGAGCCAACCATTTGCCCCAACCCTTCATCCGCCAAAGCGCGAGCGACGCCGCCAGCAACACCCCGCCCCACACGGCGGCGGCGGCGATAGCGTACGGCAATGAGATCGAGAGGGCAAATTCAGAGAGAAACGATTGACGGAAGAATAAAGTGATCGCGCGCGTCCACTGCATCATCGCTAATATAAACACCAAGAGGGACACAGCAGTTACACTCAATGGGCGGCGCATGACACTTGCTTAGGTGTCATTGCGAGGAGCGTTCTATGCGACGAAGCAATCTCTAGGCAGAACAAGATTGGAGATTGCTTCGCAAAAAACGCTCGCAATGACGATTTCGCTCTTACGTTGAATCACGGGATCAAAACAATCTTCCCTAGCACATCGCCGCGATCCAACTTCTGGTGCGCGGCGCGGATGTCGGCGAGAGGGAAAGAGGAATCAATCGGCGCGTAGAGTTTGCCAGTAAAAACTAAGCTCATCACTTCTTTGAAATCGCTCAGCGTCCCCATCGTCGAACCGATGAGCGAGAGATGCTTGCCAAACATAAAACGGTTATCGAATTCAAACTTCGGTCCCGCCGTGTTGCCAACGGTAAGGATGCGCCCACCTTTGCGCGCGCAGCGCAAGCTGGTCATCATCGTCCCTGCACCCACGTTGTCCACCACCACATCCACCCCGCGTTTATTCGTAAGTTGAACAACTTTTTTGCCCCAATCGTCTTTGGAGCGATCAATCAACACATCGGCTCCAAGTGATTGAGCATAATTTAATTTCCGTTCATCCGAGCCGACGACATAAACAAAACATCCGACGTATTTGGCGATCTGAATCGAAGCCGAGTTGACGCCGCCGCCCGCGCCCACAACCAAAACAGATTCGCCCGCGCGCAGTTTGCCTTTGGTGATCAGCGAATGCCAGGCTGTATGAAAAACAAGTCCGGCTGCCGCCGCTTGATCGAAAGGGAAATTTTCTGGCAGAGGCAAAAGTTGGCGTTCATGCACGGCAACAAATTCAGCATTCGTTCCATTTGTGGTCTCGCCGAACAGATGCCAGTCGTCACACAAATTATCTTGCCCCGCCACACACATCGCGCAATGCCCGCAGCCGATGTTGGTGTTGATGGCAACGCGATCACCCACTTTGAAATTTTGCGTGTCGTCACCAACTGATTCGACCACACCCGAACCATCCGAGCCGAGGATGTGCGGCAAAGGCAATTTGAGTCCTTGCCAACCATCGCGCACCCATTTATCTACGCGGTTCATCGCCGCCGCTTTGATGCGGACGACGACCTCACCCGGTTTGGGTTCGGGGTTGGCGGCGTCACCGTAGATCATCACGTCGGGTGCGCCATGTTGAGAGAAGTAAGCAGCTTTCATATCCACACCTGTAGGG
>JACRLA010000321.1 GCA_016215145.1 Chloroflexota bacterium | reverse complement strand
TCGCTATCTGCCATTCGCCACTTACTATGGACATCCGCCCTTCCCCCATTTCCGGACATTGGTATCCCGCGCACTCTGCCGCGCTCGCCGAATCGGTTGACGAATTTCTCAACGCGGCACAACTTCCCGAAGGTTTAAAACCTTCGGGAAGTTCTACCATCGTCGGCGTCATCGCCCCTCACGCCGGTCACATCTACTCGGGCGCGGTGGCAGGCTACGCTTTTCAATCCGTGCGCGGGTTGGAGATTGATACGATTGCTATCGCTTGCCCGAGTCACTTTCACGACGATGGCGCATTGATCACCAGTGGGCATGAGGCGTACGAAACGCCGCTCGGCGCGGTGGCAGTGGATCAAAATTTGGTGGAAGAGTTGAGAAATGAATTGGCAAAAATACTTAACCAAGATAAAAGTGAATCGCTCATCCCGATACGGCGCGACCATGAACACGCGATTGAAATTGAGTTGCCGTTTTTGCAGCGAGTCTTTGGCGATGGCTTCTCGCTCATTCCGGTCATGATGCGCGATCAATCGGAGCGAATCTCAAAAGCGTTGGGCGGCGCATTGGCGAAAATTTTGCGCGGCAAGAAAGCCTTGATCGTCGGCAGTTCCGATCTCTCCCATTTTTATCCCGACAAAATTGCCAAACAACTCGACGCGGTGATGTTGAAACAAATTGACAACTTTGACCCGCACGGTGTGTTACAAACCGAAGAGGAAGGGCGCGGCTTCGCCTGCGGTCATGGCGCGATTGCGGCAACGCTATGGGCATCGCGCGATCTCGGCGCGACTCATGCCAAAGTGATCCAACACGCCACATCCGGTGATGTGAGTGGAGATCATTCTAAAGTCGTGGGGTATGGGGCGGCGGTTATTTGGAGAGAGACATATAAGTATGACAGATGATCCTGCTTTTAATCTATGGGGGCTGCTGGCATTAGCCTTCTTGCTGGCAACCAATATGTTCTTTGTCGCCGCCGAATATGCACTGGTCAGTGTTCGACGCACCCGCATTGATGAACTCGTCCAGCGAGGCGTTTCAGAAGCGGCGTTTGTCCGCAAAGCGTTAGATAATTTAGAGCGTTACATTGCCGCCACACAAATTTGCATCACGATGGCGGGCTTAGGTTTGGGCTGGGTGGGTGAACCGGCGCTGTCTACCTTGGTGACGTTGGTCATAGGTTTCCCTTTGCAATGGATAGATGAAAACGTGCGCCGCGCCATTTCGGTGGCGCTCTCATTTTTAATTGTCACCTTCATTACCGTTGTGGTCGGCGAATTGGTCCCTAAATCTGTTACTCTAAAGTACCCAGAACAAGTCGCCTTGCGCGTGGGACAACCCGTAGTGCTGATCGGCTGGTTGTTTCGTCCCGTTATTTGGGCGATGAACAAAACGGCTGAAATTATTCTGCGGCTGGTGGGTCTTAACACCGTGAGTGACGGTCACGGCGGGTATTCTGTTCAGGAACTCAAACTGATGGTCGAGGCTTCGGAAAGAATTGGTGCCATCGAAAATATCGAGCGCGACATGATCCACGCCGTGTTTGATTTTGGCGATCTCACCGCGCGCGAAGTGATGGTGCCGCGCACCGAGATGATCGCCGTGGACGCCGACTCTCCCATCCACGACTTGATCCAACTCGCTATCACCCATTCCTATTCCAAGTTCCCCGTCTTCGAAGGCGACATCGATCACGTCGTCGGCATCGCTCACGTCAAAGATGTGGTGCGCGTGCAACACAATGATCGCCTCAACGCCACCATTCGCGGCTTGATGCGCGAAGCGTTGGTCGTCCCCGCCACCAGCCGACTCGACGCGCTGTTGCAGGAGTTCCGAATCAAAAAACAGCATCTGGCAATTGCGCTCGATGAATACGGCGGCACGGCGGGTCTGGTCACGTTGGGCGATCTCATGACGCAGATCGTCGGCGAAGTTAACGATCAGTTCGATAAATCCACGCCGGAGATTCAACGCTTGCCCGACGGCAGCGCGCTGATCGGCGGCATGGCGTTGATCGAAGAGGTCAACGACCACTTCAGTTTGAATCTCAAAGATGAAAACTACGACACGATTGCCGGCTTTGTTCTTGGAAAATTAAAGCGACTCGCCAAAGTCGGGGACACCGTGGATGCCAGTGGCGTCCATCTCAAAGTGGAAGCGATGGATGGGCTTCGAATATCACGCATCTCATTGCGCCGCGAAGAAAATTCTAAATGACGTATTCCGTGTTGCGTATTGCGTAACGGAATACGAAATACGCAATACGTTCCACCCATCTCCACTCCCTAATCCCCACCCATGTTCGCCGAAGTCCTCCCCGTCTTTCCCTCCCTCGGGCAATCGTTTCACTACACCATCCCCGACGAATTAAAAGTTGAAGCCGGGCATCTGGTTCAAGTCTCATTCGGTCAACAACTTATTCAAGGCATCGTCGTCGCTCTCAGCGATGATCCGCCGCAAGGCGTGCGCGATTTCAAACCAGTTCAAGCGCTCATTGACGAACAGCCAGTATTGACTCGCGCACAACTCGATCTCGGCTATTACATTTCTCATCACACCCTCGCCCCGCTCTCCGATTGTTTGACTCTCATGCTACCACCCGGTCTCGCCAAACAAGGTGACACCGAATACGAACTCGTGGACGAAAAATTTGACGCGCAAAGCGAGATGCAATTTCAACTCGTCAAGTTATTAACCGAGCGCGGCGCGTTGCGCGGCAAACAGATCGAGCGGGCGATCCCTAAAAAAAATTGGCGCGGCACGATGACCACGCTCATCAAACGCGGCGTGATCAAAAAACGCGCCGTGCTTCAGCCGCCCTCGGTGCGCCCCAAATTGATTCGCACCGCGCGATCCATCATTCCAATAGATCGACTCGCCGCCGAAAAACTTAAACTGAAATATTCGCCTCATCACGCCGACATCCTCGATCATCTTTTCAGCCTGTTGCCCGGCCAACCTGCCCTCGACGATCTCCTCAAAGCAACACACTCCGTCGAATCTGATCTTCAACCCTTGATCGAGCGCGGCTGGATCGAATTAACTCAAACTGATTCGGTGATCGCCCCAACCTATCCGCTTGAGGTGATGCAGAAGTGGATTGACAAGCACGGCAAAAAACACGGCGACGCCGCCAACGTCCTACGGGCTTTGTGCCAAAGCCCGAACCCGATTCCGTTAAAGTCACTTCCTGATGCCACGCCAGAAGTGATTCAACTTCTCAACGAAAAAGATTTGATTCGCCTCTCGACGAATCCAGCGCGGGTCGTTCTTAAATTGAGCGGCGCGCAAGTAGCGAAGCAAACGCAGGCATTACGCAAACCCAATAAGCGAGTCGCCGTGTTGGAGTATTTGGCGAAACAAGATTACGCCGTGCCTGCCAGTTGGGTTTACGCCGAAACAAGCGCGGATGCCGCCACCCTCAAAGATTTAGCCGAGCGTGATCTGATCGATCTGGGCGAAGAAGAAACGATCCGCGATCCATTGGCAAATGAAATTTTTGCGCCATTCGATCCACC
>JACRLA010000320.1 GCA_016215145.1 Chloroflexota bacterium | reverse complement strand
GAGGGTGAGGTGAATCGATCTGCCTCAAGTGGCACAGGATCGATTCGTATCACGCACTATGGAACAGAAAGTTTAAATGTGATGATCGATTCGACGAGCGATGGTTGGTTCTACATCAATGATGTGTGGTATCCGGGTTGGAAGGCGTGGGTGAACGGCGAAGAGACTCCGGTGTATCGCGCCAATGGAACATTCCGCGCGGTGCGTGTGCCGAGCGGACAGCACACGGTGTTTATGAAATACGAGAGTACGTATTTAAATTTGGGAATTTGGATCGCGGCGATCACTTGGTTGATGATCGGTGGAGTTAGTTTGTTCTTTGGGTGGAAGCAAAGGCAATGAGCGATAACGAAAACGGGTTTCTTCAAGAAACCCGTTTTCTATTTTTATTTCCACTCGTTCAAAATTGCGGCGAGCAATGCCGTGCGTTCTGGAAAACTTTTAATCACGATGTATTCGCGCTCGGAGTGTGCGCCGTAGCCGATGGGCCCAAGTCCGTCTAACACCGGGATGCCAAGTGGGGCGACGAAGTTTGCGTCGGAGGCGCCGCCGGTGCCGCCTTCGGTGATGGTGAGTCCAAGTGACGCGGCGATCTGTTGCGCTTGGGTGAAGGCTTGGGCGATGATGGCGGTGCGCGGCATGGGCGGACGGTTCAAGCCGCCACTGACGGTGACGGTGGCTTTGGGGTTGAAAGGTTTGAGGGAGGTGATGGCGGTATATGTGGAGTCGGCTTCAGTCGGAGTCAACACGCGGATGTCTACTTCAACGGAACATTCATCGGGGACGACATTGGATCGCGTGCCGCCTTTGATCACGCCGACATTGACCGTTGTTCCATTTTTGTAATGGGTGAGTTTTTGCAGCGACATTATTTGATGCGCCATTTCTTCAATGGCGTTGACGCCGCCTTCGTGATCGGCTCCGGCGTGTGTGGAGCGACCACGCACGACGACATCAAAGTTGCCCGTGCCTTTGCGCCATGTCTTGAGCGCGCCATCGGGTAGGGCAGGTTCCATGCACAGCACAAGCGACGAATTTTTTGCCAACGATTCGATCAGAGCGCGTGACGTGTCCGATCCAATTTCTTCGTCGGATGTGAAGAGGGCGGTGATCGGGCGCGGCGGCATTGTTTTGTTTTCGATTAGGGCTTGAAGCGCGGCGAGGGTTTGCACCACGCTGGCTTTCATATCTTGCGTGCCGGGTCCGTAAAATTTTCCGTCGGCTTCGCGGATCGGGTTTGTGTGGATGGCGCCGAGGTTGTGGACGGTGTCTATGTGGCATAAGATCAGGAGACCCTCTTTGCCTGCGCCCCAACGCCCGATAATGTGATTGCCGGCTGTTGTTTGTTGATCGATCTCAACCTCGGCGTTTAACGCGCGCAGCTGGCGAGTGATGATCGCCCCGTAACGATCCACTGCCGCTTTGTCGGTGGACGGCGACTCGGCTTCGACATGCTCTTTGAGTGCGGCGATGAGTTGAGGCGTGCGGTCAGTAAAATAGGAAATGGGGAGTGCAGTCATAGATTGATTTTACCAGCAATGTTTGTATATACTTAGACCGATGGATACTTCAACTTCACTCAGTACTGCCATCGCTGCTGCTCGCGCAGGTAAGCGACGCGAAGCGCACGATCTTTTGCGCCTGATCGTTAAACATCAACCCAGTAATCTTGCGGCGTGGCTGTGGTTAAGTGATGTTGCCGAGACTCTCGACGAACAGATCGCCGCATTGGAGTCGGCTCTTCTTATTGCGCCGCATAACCCGCAGGCTATGGCAAGGTTGGAAACTTTATACGCTCAACAGGAAACTACGGCGAAGGAACGCCAACAAGAGTTGATGCGAACCGCCGAAGCGGCAAGGCGAACCGGTCACACGAAAGAAGCGCAAAGCATTTTGCTGCGGACGGTGGAGGAGTTTGAAAATAACCAGACGGCGTGGTTGATGTTGAGCGAGACGATTGATGATCCACAAGATCAGGTCGCCGCACTGGAGCACGCCTTTAACTTGAACCCGAAAAATACGCGGTTGAAGGCGCGACTGACTCTATTGAAGCGATTTAAAAATGATTGGTTGTCGTTGGGCGATCTCTATCGTGACGACGGGCAGATGGCGCGGGCGCGGGATGTGTATTTCACCGTGGCGGCGCACGCCCAAAGCGAGCTAGGGCGGGCGGAGGCGGATCGGCGAATAGCGGCTTTGAATCGGCTCACCGAAATTCCAGACTTTAAAGGATTCGATCCAACGTTGACGTGGTTTCGTTTATCTCTTGCTCCCATTGCCCTCTATAGTTTGTTCGCTTTGGTGTTCGGCGGATTCGATCCCGCGCAGATTCCATCACTGCTCTATGCGGCAGGTGGCAGTGTAGTGATCGGCAGTGTGCTGCTGGCGGGGACGGCGGCGCCGCGCCACATTGTGTGGCAGTTGATCTTTGGCGTTGTGGGATTGAGCGTGCCAGCCCTGCGCCGCATAATCGGTCTTACCGGAATTCTTTTGATTCTGGCTCCTTATATTTTGTTGGTGAATATGGCGATAGCGCGGTTGCCGTCCTATTTATTCTAATAGAAAGGCGAGACGATGTTCCCGCTCAATGATACCGAGTCGAACCGTTACGGCAACTTCCCGTTTGTCACGGTGACGATCCTTGTAAGCACTGTAGCGATCTTTTTGTTTGAAGTGCGGCTGATGCAAACGGATTTCGTCAAGTTCTATATTCTCCTTCGATCTTTGGGAGTCACGCCGCGCGCGATGATGTCGCCCGACGGATGGGGCGCGGTCTCGGCGCTGACCAGCTTGTTTCTGCATGGCGGCTGGCTGCATCTGCTGGGCAACATGCTTGCCCTCTTCATCTTTAGTCGTCGTGTGGAAGATGCTTGCGGCGCGTGGCGATTTTCTATCTTCTATTTGTTGTGCGGATTGTGCGGAGTCATTGTGGATGTGTTGATTCGCAGTGACTCGGTGATGCCGTCTCTGGGCGCGAATGGCGCGGTGGCCGGCGTGATGGGCGCCTATCTCATTTTGTTTCCGATGGGACGCATTCGCTCATTTTTCTTTGCCTGGTTCGTGCCGTTCTTCCCTCAGGTGCGAGCCTTTTGGATCGTCGGATATTTTTTGCTGTTCAACATGCTGTCGGTGTTCGATCTGTTTTATACCCGCGCCGATTTCTTTGTCGGCTACTGGGCGCACCTCGGCGGCTTCCTTGCCTGCCTCTCCATTTTTTTCTTCCTTCGCCCCGAAGCGTATCAACGGTATTTCGGGAGGGTGGGGGTGTGATGTAGTAAAATCAACGCGCAATAATTTCTACGCAGTTCCCCAACTTTTTTTATGGAGAAGATAGAGTGACGATCAACCCCTCAGCGCCAGCGAGCGTAACGGCGGCGATCAGTTTGCCGCGCCGCATTAAACGTTTGATGGATTTAGCCTACAACACTTGGTGGATGTGGAATCCATCTACGCTTCATCTCTTCGCCGATCTCGATCCGCAATTGTGGGATCACCTCAATCACAACCCCGTTAAATTTTTGCGCGTCCTCGAACGCGCCAAGCTCAACGCCGCACTCGCCGACATTATTTATTTGACTCTCTACGACAAAGTCATGGAGCAGTTTGACGCTTACCTCAAAGAACAAAACACCTGGTTCAACGTAACGTATCCGCAACTTAAAGATAAAACGATTGCTTACTTCTCAATGGAGTTCGGCTTGCACGAGAGTTTGCCGATCTACGCTGGCGGTCTGGGCGTGTTGTCGGGTGATCATTCCAAAGAAGCGTCTGATCTCGGTCTGCCGTTTGTCGGCGTGGGCTTCATTTATCAGCAAGGATATTTTCGGCAGCGCATTAGCGAAGACGGTTGGCAGGAAGAGTATTGGGAAAATGTGGACACCGCCGATCTGCCGGTGACTCTTGCCAAGACTCCGAGTGGCGCCGACGTGATCGTGGATGTGGAATTGCCGGGGCGCGCGATCAAAGTGCGCGTGTGGGAGATGCACGTCGGGCGCGTGCCGTTGTATCTCATGGACACGAATCTCGAATCGAACTCGCCGCAAGATCGGACTCTGACGGCGCGATTGTATTCGAGTGATTTGGATGTTCGCATCACGCAAGAGATCGTTTTGGGGATCGGCGGGGTGCGCGCGCTGCGGGCGATGAACATTCATCCCAAAGCGTGGCACATGAATGAAGGACATTCTGCCTTCACTATTTTCGAACGCATCGCCGAGCTGGTGAAAGCCGGATACACATTCGATGCCGCCACTGAAAACGTCCGCGCCACCACCGTGTTCACCACCCATACTCCTGTCCCCGCAGGCAACGAAGCCTTCCCGTTGTGGATCATGGATAAATATTTTCCGCATTACTGGGAGCGCATGGGGATCAGCCGCGATCAATTTATGAATTTGTCGTTGATCAATTTAGGCTGGGGCGATGCGTTCTCGATGCCCATGCTTGCTTTGCGTTTCGCCGAGCATCGCAACGCGGTGAGCGAACTGCACGGCAAGGTGAGCCGCGAGATGTGGAACTTTTTGTGGAAAGAGAAAAAAGAAGAGGACGTGCCGATCCGCGCCATCACCAACGGCGTTCACACCGGCAGTTGGTTGGCGCGGCGAATGCGTTTGTTGTTCGAAAGAAGTTTGGGCGCGGATTGGTATGAGCATCTTGATGATTTTGAAACGTGGGCGAGTCTGCTCTCGATCCCCGATGACGAGTTGTGGAATGTGCATCGCCACCTGAAACGGCGGCTGCAAATTTTTATGACGGATCGGGCGCGGGCGCAATGGCAGACGACTCATATTCATCCGGTGCAGATTATTGCTTCGGGTTCGTTGATGGACCCTAACGTGTTGACGATTGGTTTTGCGCGGCGCTTCGCCACCTACAAACGGGCGAGTCTGTTGATGCGCGATGTGAATCGTCTGCTGAAGTTGGTGAACAACGAGCGGATGCCGGTGCAATTTGTTTTTGCCGGCAAGGCACACCCGGCCGATGACCCCGGCAAGCGGGTGATTCAAGAACTGTATCGCACGATCAAACGCGCCGAGTTCGCCGGGCGCATGATGTTCATTGAGGATTATGATCAAAACATCGCGCGCCATTTGCTGCAAGGCGTGGACGTGTGGTTGAACACGCCGCGCCGCCCGCATGAAGCTTCGGGAACGAGCGGGCAGAAGGCGGCGATCAACGGCGTGATCAATTGCAGCATCGCCGATGGTTGGTGGCCCGAGGGCTACAACGGCAAGAACGGTTGGCTGATCGGTGATGAAATTCCGAAGGCGAATGACGAGGAACAAGATCGCTTTGATTCCGAATCCCTATTTGATATTTTAGAAAATGAGATCGTGCCGCTCTTCTATAAACGCGACGAAGACAACCTGCCGCGCGATTGGATCAAGATGATGAAAGAATCCATTGCCACGCTCGCGCCCGCCTTCAGCACGCGACGGATGATTAAGGATTACACGCAGATGTATGTGGAGGCGATGAAGGATAGCGGATAGCGGATGGCAAATGGCGGATAGCCGATGGATTCTTATCTTGACACCGCCGTTGGCTCAACCTTTGAAGTTGTGTCAGGGTGTTTCCGCGCTTTAGATGAAAAATATATTGACCAAGCAACACTTGATATGCTGTATGCCGAAGGCGAAGTGTTAGCGAAATCCATCAACGCTTTTCGTAAAACATTACGGCTTGATTAACCATCAGCCACTCGCTATTAGCCATTCGCCATCAGCCATTTGCTATGGACGCTCTC
>JACRLA010000319.1 GCA_016215145.1 Chloroflexota bacterium | reverse complement strand
GGGATCGTCACGTAGAGATCGCGCGGGATAGAAAGTATTTGCGCCGTCTTGTCGGCGAAATTGATTCCGACGAGCACCATCGCATCGGCGCGCGCCAAACGATCATAATCTGCCGAGCGCCCATCCATGCCGATCACCAACACGTTGATGCGCCCCGGTCCGTTGCACGATGACGGGAAGGGAGCGGCTGGCGGCAGCACCTGAGTCGGGATGTGAGTCGGATTAATCGGCACGGAATAAAATCCGGTCGCTTTAAAAATCGGCGTGGGCGTGTTCGTCGGCGGGCGCGGATCTTTTTTGATCGGCGTGGGCGTGATGATCTGCGGCGTGAGCGTGAGTCGTGAGAGGAGCGAGCCTTGCGTGGGAGATGGATTCGGCGATGGGATGACCGCCACTGCTGTCTCAGGTGTCGCCGACTCCGTTGATGAAACGATCCAACTTAACCCGAAGCCCAACAGCAAAATGCCGGCGCCTGCCGTGAGAAAAATTCCGAGAATGATGAAGGGGATAAGTGAATCGTTATTGTTTTGGAGACGCATTATAAATACTTCTCCACCGCCCAACCGCCCGCCTTCATCACGTCGTGTGGAATATCTTTATCCGTTGGACGAAAGACCAAAGCATTGTGATCGGTGATGGCATCAATCACATCACCCATCAAATCGGCGAGATACACCGGGCGATCTAAGGCGCGGGCAATATCGAGCGGCGAGAGATCATCTAAGCTGATCCCCTGCGGATGATCGAACATCACACGCGGCAGCACGACGAACTTGCCCAGATCACGATCTTTAAGTTGCGCGATCACATCCGCGCCCATCATCAACCCCGAGACGGTGATGGTGTGACCAAGTCGCTCATTGAGAATCGGCGCAACCGTTAAGTTCGTGCGCGCGAGTTTATTGAACTCATCCGTTATTTTCTTCAACGTCCCCGCAAACAAAGTTCCCGTCGCCAACGTCCCCTTCGTTCCCCTATTTCCCTTCTTTCCCTTTATTTCCTTTTTTTCACCCCGCCACGCATTCAAAAAATTTCTCACCATCCCCAAACCGTTTTCCTCAAGCGAATGCCCATCCAATTCTTTTTTCGACGGCGCAGATCGTTTCGTGACAAGATACCATTCGTCCGTCCCATACACAAAACGCACGCCGAATCGTTTGAGGAATTTTTCTTGCCAACGATCCACCTGCCCCAAAACTTTTTCACATTCCTCAACCGTATTCGGGCGATGACCATATTTGTGATGCTTGGTTAAACCCACAGGCACAACGCTGACTGATAACACTGTTGAATGAAACTTGGCGAGATCACGAATGGATTGATCCAGAACTTTGCCGTCGTTAAGTCCGGGTGTGATCACTAATTGCGTGTGACACGTAATGCCGCGCTGGCGCAGCCACTTAAGTTGTTCGAGAATATCCGGCGCGGTTTTGTTGGCAAGACATTTGCGGCGCACCTCAAGATCGGTGGCATGAACAGAAACGTAAAGCGGGGTCAGCCCTTGATTCTCGATCCGCCACCAATCATGCTCGCTCAAGTTTGTGAGCGTGACGTAATGACCGTAGAGAAACGAGTAACGATAATCGTCATCTTTGATGTAGAGCGCGCGCCTCATGCGCGGCGCGGTTTGCAGAACAAAACAGAAAGGGCAGAGGTTGTTGCAACGGCGGATGTCAATGTCGAAGGTGGGGTGGGTGAAGGTGATGCCAAGAGGTTGCAGGTCGTCTCTATTGCGTATTGCGTATTGCGTATTGCCATTCCGACGATAAGTGATCTCTACTTTTTCTTCCGCCGCATAGAACTGCACATCAATCACATCTTCAACAACGTTGCCATTAACCGCAATCACCTCATCACCGATTTGCAAACCCATCGCGGCGGCGAGAGAAGCGGGTTCTATATTTTGAATCACGCCAACATATTCATTTCGGATTTCAGATTGCGGATTGCGGAGGGGCATCAGGGTTAGAGACGCGATACTGTTCAACAATCTTTATTGGGAATAGATCTTTGCAACTGTAGGGTGTTGCGGGAGGACAGTTTTCTAATCCGCATTTTAACATTTTCCTGATCCTCACCATTACTCCATTTAGCAACGGCGGGAGTCGCGCACGCGGTAATGCTCAAAGTTCAGAATAATATCCGGGAGCGGATTAGAGCGTCCAACACCACAACGGCCACTTACATCCCCGATAACGCTTTATTCTTCATTGTTCATTCTTCATTGTTCATTGACTCAATAAAGTCAGAAGTCGCCTTCGACAGATCGGCATAAATCCCCCGTCGCTCCTCCGGCAGCATTGCGGCGAGACGATACATCGCTTCATCCGTCATCTGCTTCAAGGCTTCACGCGGCAAACGACCCGTGATCGGTTTGAAGCGAAACGGCTTGCCCAACTTGAATCGCGCGCCGGGTTCCTTCCATCGGTTGAGATTAAATGTCGGGAAGCCGCGCGAGCCTTCAATGGCAACCGGAATGATCGGCGCGCCGGATTTGTAAGCGAGGTAAGCAATGCCCTCTTTGGCAGATTGCAGTGACGGCTGCCGCGTGCCTTGCGGCGCCACCAAAACGATCTCGCCTGCCTTCAACACAGCCAGCGCTTTCAACAACGCCTCACGATCCGCTTCGCCGCGCCGCACCGGAATCACATGCCACAGCCAAACAAAAAATCCCCAGATCGGAATCCAATACGCTTCGGCTTTCGCCATCGGCACAATGTTGCGCGGCAGGCAACCCAAGACCACAATTGGATCAATGAAGGCGATGTGATTGATCATCAAGATCGCCGCGCCCGTCTTCGGCAAATTCTCCAAACCTTCGATCTGATCAAATTCCATCTTCGCCAAAACACGAAAGCCGATATTCGTGATCGCCCAACGCAGCACGCGGCGCACCGATTCGTGTTTGGCGTGATCATACTCGCGCACACGTTGGCTGGCGGCTAGTGGCTGATGGCTGATGGCTTCGTCAGGCATAAACACCTCGATACTCCTCTGGCAAAAGTTCGGCGATGCGATTCATGATCAACAGTGTACACTCTTCCAAATGACGATGACGAACATCACGATTCGCAGATGGGAGAGGCGGCAGCACAAACGGTTGACCGATCTTCATCGTCAAACGGGGACGCCGCCACCGTTTCCATTCCGCCGTCACCGTTTCCGTTCCGGTGATCCCTACCGGCACGATCTTCACATTCGCTTTAATCGCCATATACGCCGCGCCCGGTTTCGCTTGCTGCATCCCCGGTTTGCGAGAGCGCGTGCCTTCGGGCATGATGAACACCGGACGATTCGATTTAAAAATCGCCAACGCTTTCTCCAACACCACCCGATCATATTCGCCGCGATGCACCGGCACCGGACCATATAACCGCATCAGGAACCCCGGAAAGAGAGTCTCCATTTGATTGGCGGCGGCAAGCCCTTCGGGGTGATGAGGCCACAAAAGGATCGTCATCGCCGGATCCACGGTGGCAAGATGATTCGCCACGATCATGTATGCACTGTAGGGCGGCACATTCTCTAACCCGTCCACTGTCGGGCGCGTGAGCAAATAAAGAATCCCTCGAAAGAGCGGCACGCCAAAGAAACGGGCAATGCGATTAAAAAGTGGCGGACGAAATTCCATCACATTAAACACTCACCACTTTGAACGATTTAACAACTGACAATAATTTCGTCGCCGCCTGTTCAATGTTCAACCCGGTGGTGTCCACAATCAAGGCGTCGTCCGCCGGTTTAAGCGGCGCATGTTCGCGGTGCGAATCAAAATGATCGCGTTCACGAATTGAGGAGAGGATGTCTTCGTAAGATCGCTTCACGCCGCGCGCTTCCAGTTCGGCGTGGCGGCGGCGCGCGCGCTCTTCGGGTGAGGCGATGAGATACAGCTTGAGGTCAGCATCCGGCAGCACCACCGTGCCAATGTCGCGCCCCGCCATGATCACCCTGCCGCGTTTGCCGATCTCGCGCATCTGCGCCGTCAACACCTGACGCACATGCGAGTACGCCGACACTTGCGACACGTTGGACTCCACCTCACTTGAGCGAATATCCCACGTCACATCGTTCCCGTCGAGCGTGATAGTAGATTGACG
>JACRLA010000318.1 GCA_016215145.1 Chloroflexota bacterium | reverse complement strand
CCAACTTTTCCCAATTTTGAAATATCCGTCGTCGAATTGTTTGCAGAGAATTCCTAACAAGTCCGAGGCGCATTATGAATCACCGTCACACAATCTTTTTACCGTTTCTGCTAATTGCTTCTACACCCGCCTGCTCCATTAATGTGGACACCGGACTCACACCCGCGACTCAACCACCTTTGCAACCCTCCGTTGCCGCGCCGCCGACTCAACCACCGGCGCAACCGTCCGTTGCCGCGCCACCGACCAAACCACCCAACACCCAAACCGCTAGCGCGCAACCACCCACTACCCAAATCTCCACCACTAGTGATTTCAAACCTTGTTCCGGTTACGACGCCGTCAGCCCCGACGGCAAACCACAAACGAGTTATGGACCTTGGGCAACCCGTTTGATGACCGCCATCAGCAGTGACGGAATTAACTTCACGCGCACTAACAAAGTCATTTCCGATCAAGCCGACGTGCCAGACATCATCACCATGCCGGATGGCGAAGTGCGAGTGTATTACATCATCATGTGCCCCGACGACGTGAGAAATAAAATCGTCGTCGCCGCCTCGCGCGATAACGGCACTACTTGGGTTTATAAAAAGATCGCACTCAATGGAATCCAGAATCTTCAACCGTTGAGTCAAGTTGACCCTGCGGTGGAGTTCACCACAGACAACAAGATACGTTTGTATTTCACATCAGTGCCCAATAACACCGGCGGTAAATCAACACCCCGCACATATTCGGCGATCTCAAGTGACGGTTATAACTTCACGGTCGAAGACGGCGTGCGGTTTACAGTGGAAGGCAAAGAAGTTTTAGATCCCAATGTGATCTTGATCGGCGCCACTTGGCATTTCTTCTCCGGCGGGGTTCCGGGATCGAACTATCACGCCACCTCTACCGATGGGCTCAACTTCAAACGCACCGACGATCTTTCGTCGGGTAATTTCCTTATGGCAAACGGAATCAAAGTAGAGGGCGGTTATCGCTACTACGGCTTCGTGCAGAAGCCTCCCGCTCCCACTTATATCACCGCGTTATTTTCAACCGATGGCGTGGCGTGGAAACCCGAAACGTGGAAGTTTGAAGTTGATACGAAGAACAATCTTGAATCAATAGAAGTGAAAGATAACAGCGTCACACGCCTGAGCAACGGGCAATACCTCATGGTCTATGCCACCGTCATTCCCGGCTATCCCACCCCGCAACCGCCGAAACCGCCGCAAGGCACAGGCAACCCACCGCCGCCGTTGACGCCGCGCCCGTAAAATAAAACTTCCGAAGTCGCACCCACCGCGAAGACTTCGGAAGTTTGTTTTATTCACAGTGTTCGTGATAAAACTTTTCTACTTTGCGTTGAAAATCTTCGTATTTGGGGCGCTGGCTATGTTGCCGATAACTCACCATCACTGATTCAAAATGAGTTTGGAGTGTGTGGCAATCAATCAGTCCGCTTTGCAACATCGCCTCTAGATCAGTGATGTCCTTTGTTGCTGATCGCGCCAACTTGGTGAGCGCGATGCTGTAAGGGTCAAAGTGATACACCGTCAGCTTTCCAAAGTCGGCGGCGGGTTCGGCGCGTTCTTCGTATCCTTCAGGTAGCGGCATCTCTTGAGCCAATCGCATTACATCCACTCGCGTTTCAATAAAATCGCCCGCTTGCGCGATGGCATCAAGCAACGGAACAGGATCATCCGTCTCCACAATTTGGAGATCAATATCAGCCGATTCTTGTTTGACGCCTCGCCATGTAAGAGATGATCCGCCAAGTAAAAAAATTGCCCCCGGCTCGTCGAGTGCCATGTTCAAACGTTCCAGAAATGCCTGCAAACGTTTTCGATCAACTAATCTGCCAGCCATAACTTCTCTCCAATGACAAAAAACTTAAGAACATCCACACCGGATCCAAATAACTATGCCACCAATTAATCGGCGGCGGCAAGCGAGAGATCATTTCGCGCAAGCCGATCTCGCCATAGTAGTCGTCGGGTGACGGCAAGTTCATCGTCGCCGAAAAAAGATCAACCAGAAATGGTTTGCGCCCTAAATACAATTCAAGCGCGGGCTGATACATCCGTTGCAAATAAACGGCGGCAGTGTAGTGGCGGCGTAATTGTTCGGCGAGATCAAGTGAAAGGTTAGAGATCGCTTCGGGGATGGCGGCGGCAAATTCCGGGCGGCGGATGACCAGCGGGATGACGGCATACTCCACGCGCACCGCGCCGCACGTCATCATCGCTACGATGATCTGCGGCGGAGTCAAATCGCTATACGGCTTGGCTTCGCTGTCGCCCGCGATGTAACACACGCCTAATTCGTTGAGCGTGGCAACGAGCCGGTCATTATCAATCATCGCGGCAGAGTCTACCATGAACAAACTTCAACAAACTTCCGAAGTCTTCAAGACTTCGGAAGTTTTATTTCGGGACTCCTCATGATCACGGCGATCACAAAATACACTGCCGCGCCGACGATTGCCCCGCCCAAACTTAATAGCCACAGGGGTGCGGTCACGGCTTGCCCCCAACCGATCACGGCAAGACCCATCGCTAGTGTTGCGATGCCCGAGCGCCAGACACTGTTGAACAACGACCCAAACATCACGCGCGCATTGTGTTTGCCTAACAGCATCCACAGTGCAATCGCTTCAATCGTCGTTGCTAACGTGTTCGCCAGCGCCAGCCCGCCGTGTGGCATCACGTTCCACGAAGCGAAGAGGCGGGTGAGAGCTAGACTTAAGATCACGTTGAGGATCATCGCGGCGGCGCCAATTGCGACAGGCGTGCGCGTGTCTTTCATCGCGTAAAAAGCGCGGGTGATCACTTCAACTACCGAATGAGAAATTAATCCAACGCCATACCACGTCAACGCCCACGACACGAGCGATGTGGACTGCTCGGTGAACTTGCCGCTCTGAAAGAGCAATGCGATGAGAGGCTGACCCAAAAGTATCAAACCGATCATCGCGGGCAAGGCGAGGAACAAAGTTAAACGCAATGCTGTGGTGAGAGTGTCGTTGAGTTCATCGCGCGATTCTTTGGCGGCGTGTGAGGCAAGAGTCGGAAAAACGGCGGTGGCAATGGCTTGGGCAATTGCCGCTTGAGGAAAGGTGAAAATCTGAAAGGCAATGGTGATCGCTGATAAACTGCCAACGGGCAAAGTGGAAGCGATAGAGACATTGACCCAAAAATTTATTTGCCACACGGCAAGACCAAACATGCGCGGCAGCATGAGCTTGCCTACTTGTTGCACGGCTGAATCTTTTAGATCGAATACAAAGCTGTAATGCGGCTGATGGCGAAACAATGCGGGGAGTTGCACGACGAGATGCAACGCCGCGCCTAGCACCACGCCCCACGCAAGTCCGTAGACTCCCAATTGACTCGCGCTCAACGCGCCAATGATGATGCCGACGTTGTAAAAAATTGGGGCGAGAGAGGTAGAGAGGAAATGATGATGCGCGTTGTGAATCCCCATCAACAAGCCGCTCACGCCGAAGATGATCATCGAGAGGAACATGATTCGCATCAGGTCAACGGTGATGGCTTGGGTCGCCGAGTCGAAGCCCGGAGCCAAGATGAATTTGACTAACAGCGGCGCGGCAGTGGCGGCGACAGTAGCGATCAACGAGAGGGCGATCAACAAATTATTTGTGATCGCGCTCGCCAATCGCCAAGCGTGAGGGTGATCATTCTTCTCTATAAATTCGGCGAAGAGTGGGATGAAGGCTGACCCCAACGCGCCGCCCGCCAAAATGTTGAACAGAAGATCGGGGACGCGAAAGGCGGCGAAGTAGGCGTCGAGTTCGGCGGATGTGCCGAAGGCGCGGTTGATGATGATTTGGCGGAGAAGACCGAGCAAGTTGGCGACGACGAAGCCCGCCATGACGACGGAGGCGTTGCGGAAGAGGCGTTGCATGAGTGGGGATTTTAACACGCAAACAAAAACCTCCCGAAGGTTTTAAACCTTCGGGAGGTTCGCTTTAAGTGTCGAGAGCTCAGGACGCCGACCTGAGCTCTCTTCAAAGGAGGAGAAGAAGAGATTTACCCTTCATGTTTTGAAGTTTAGCACCAACTTTTTTTTACGCCATGATCAAACGCATACGCTAAACCTACGCCTACCCTACGTTAGTTGCCGAGAGATGCGCTGGTATACTTCGCGCGTGCGTTTTCTCATGCGCCCTTTATCTTTCGTCATACTCTCGTTGCTTCTCGGCGCGTTTCTTCGCTTTCATCAACTCGGGGTCGTGCCACCCGGCTTGCACTACGACTTTGCCGCGAATGCCATCTTCGCTAACGAGATCGCCTTCAACAATTGGCGCGAGGTGTTCATCACGGCTTACACCGGCAAAGAGGTTTTGTTTTTTTACACCGCAGGTCTGCTCTTTAAATTGATCGGATCGTCCATCTTTGTGCTTCAACTGACTGCGGCTATTTACGGGATTCTGGGGATCGCCGCCGTTTATTTCGCGGCGCGGCAGATGTTCGACGATGACCCGGATGCCGCTTGGGTTGCCGCCTTTGCCGCCGCCCTCCTCGCCTTCAGCTTTATGCATCTGGTGTGGTCGCGTTACGGTGAGCGCGTCACCACGCAGCCCTTTGTGCAGGCGATGGCGATAGGGTTTTTGTTCAGGGGTTTAAACAGAGAAAACCGCAAAGGCGCGAAGGACGCAAAGAAAAAAAATAAAACCTTCGCGCTCTTAGCGTCTTCGCGGTTAGATTTTGTTCTTGCAGGCGCATTCACCGGATTTGCCGCCTACACCTACCTCTCCGCTCGCCTCTTTCCCATACCTGTCGCTTTCGTTTTGCTCATTGCCTTGTTTGTTAACAAAAATAAAAAATTACTAATTACTAATTACTTCTTACTCTTCATCTCCGCCTTAATCATCTTCGCCCCTCTCGGTTTTTTCTTCCTTCAACATCCCGAAACATTTTTCGTGCGCTACAACCAGGTGATCGTCAAAGGCGACGATGGCGATCTACTCTGGCGCGGAATCACGGGCGCACTCGGCATGATCTTTATTTCGGGCGAGCCTTATGACCGATTCAACATTCCGCTTAAACCGATCTTTGATCCAGTGGTGGGTTTTTTCTTTGTGGTCGGGTTAATCAAAGTGATCAGTGGGCAGTGGGCAGTGATCAGTCGTTGGCGTTTTGCGCTCCGCAATCCACAATCCGAAATCAAAAATCTCCAACCCCACTCCGCTTCGCTACGGGGGCAAGCGTCTCCAATCTCCAATCTCTTCCTCCTCATCTACACCCTCACCTTTCTCCTCCCCACTGCTTTATCGGTGCATGATATTTTCCCGTCCAATGTGCGGGCAATGGGCGTTATGGCGATGTTGACGATTTTCCCCGCGATTGGGATCGTGGCAATTGGTAATTGGATAATTAATAAATGGCGCGTCCGCAAAGAATCATTGTTCATTGTTTCATTGTTCATTGTTCATTGCTCATTGTTCATTTCTGTTTACAACGATTACTTTGTTCGCTGGGCAACAACGCCGAGTCTCCATTACGCCAACGACACCGATCTTGCCAACGCCTCATGCTGGCTCAACGCGCAAGACACACGCGACACGGACATTTATTTTTCGGCGATCCATTATCGTCACCCAACCGTCGCCTACCTCGCCCGCGACTACGCCAACGTCCGTTGGTATTTTGGCGCAAACGCCCTCGCCATCCCCGAAGGCAAATCTCTCTACGTCTTTCCACATTCCGAACCGATGATCGCTGAATGGATCGAAAAATGGAAACCGATCTACGCGCCGCCGAGTCCCGATGGCACGCCCGATTTTCGCGCCTATAAATTTGATTCGCCGCCATCGTTAATTGATTTTGATTCCGCGTCGGCGAATTTCGGCAACATCATCGAGATCACGGGGATGCGGACAGCCGCTCCCAACGCCATTGATCTCAAGTTGCGCGTCCTCAATTTGCCGGATCGTGGTGATTACCGCTTAGTGGCGGATCTGATTGATGAGCGCGGCTTCCGTTGGACGCAAACATATAACGACTCGTATCCTTCGGAGCAATGGCAAGTGGGCGAGACGATTCTGATGCGATTGAAATTTGAAGATCAGATCGGGCGACCCAAAGGCAACTACAAAATTTACCTTTCGTTTTACTCACCCAGCGACAAGACAAGCCTCTCTGTCATCACTAAATCAGGCACAGCCGCTTACGCCATACTCAATGCCGTGCCGATTTCCAATCTCCAATCTCTAGTCTCCAGTCTCCCATCGTCAGCCTCAACTCCCTCAACCTCATCAAACTCGAGTCGCCGCCCGCCACTTTGCGGCAAGGCGAGCCGTTGCCTTTCACATTGACGTGGCAAGCATCACAAGAAGTTTCTAACGCCATAATTCGAATCAAGTTGAATGAGCGTGATCTTGAGACAAGAACAATCACCCGACTCGCAGCAGGCGAGATGTTGATGGATCGCTATGCGCCGCGTATCCCGCGCGATCTGGCGGCGGGTGTGTATCAGGTGACGGTGAATGATTTTGTGATCGGTAGGGTGACGGTGAAAGAAGTGGAGAGGTTGATGACTGCGCCGACGATGACAGTAATCAGTAAGAAAGTGATCAGCGATCAGTTTGAGTTAGCGGGTTACGATCTGAAAGATGATTCGATGACATTGCATTGGCGCGCGATGCGAGAAGTTGACACCAACTACACTACCTTCATCCACGTGCTAGATGCCAATGGGCAGATCATCGCGCAGAACGATGCACAGCCGCGTAATGGTTCTTACCCAACATCTTTGTGGGTGAAGGGCGAATATGTAAGTGACACTATCAAGTTGAATACGACAGCAGGAGCAACGATAGAGATCGGATGGTATGAGCAAGAGTCAGGAGTAAGAGTGGGAGAAGCGTTGAAGATCAAACCGTGACCCCCGATTTGTCATTCCGAGAGAAGCGAGGAATCTCTTTGCCAAACCTTAGAGATTCCTCGTCGCAGAGAACGCTACTCAGAAACTTAAATCGGCGACGGAAGCGGTGACAGGGCATAACCTAACTGAGCGGCTTGACGTTGTAGTGATTTGAGATGTCGGTCACATTGTTGTTGGTCATATTCTTTAGCAGAGACTTGTTGATAAGGTT
>JACRLA010000317.1 GCA_016215145.1 Chloroflexota bacterium | reverse complement strand
GAGGATGGAGAGAGGCTCACTCTAATCCGCAGTCAACTTTTTTCTTGCCCCCAACATTTTTCCGCTTATTGGCAGAAGAAAGTTCGACTTCAGAACAATGCCAAAATGCGGATTAGAGACGCACCCCACCACATCTCATGAGCAGGCACAGTTAATTTCATCTCAATGTGTCTCGATCATATTTAAAAACATCTCCACCACGCGCGGCTCAAAATGCAGCCCGCTTTGCTCGCGGATATACTCACTCACTTTGTCGCGCGGCCAGGCGGCGCGGTACGGGCGATCTGAGATCAAGGCATCCCACACATCCACCACGGCGAAGATGCGGGCGACCAACGGAATTTGTTCGCCCTTGAGTTGGCGCGGATAGCCTGTGCCGTCCCATTTTTCGTGATGACACAAGGGGATGTCGAGCTCTACGCTCATCGCTATGGCTAAATTTAACGCCATTTCGGTCACGCGCTGCGTATGTCCTTCGGTCTCTTGGTCGCGCAAGTCTAGCGCGCGTGACCAACCTTCGATGGTGGCGTTATAGGCGACGAGCAACTCACTGTTGACGCGCTGCAGGTTGTCGAACATGGTGGCGTTGTCAATGGCAATGGCGGCTTGCCCGGCTAAGGTTTGCAAGAAGTCGAGCCATTCTTCATCCGGCGAGAGCGGGGCGCGGTGAAAAATTTGCAGCACGCCTTTCAATTGTCCTTTGGCGATGAGCGGCACGCCGTAGTAAGAGACAAAGCCCTCGGCGGGCATGTTGTCGTTGACGGGCGCAAAAGGTTCTTTGCCAAGATCAGGGACGGAGATCGTGCGCCGTTCCAGCGCGGCACGCCCGGCATGGCTCTCGCCGACACGCAGGCGAGTCTTGACGACCCCTCGACTTCGAAAGCCGTTCCCGGCGGCGTATTCAAGAGTCAACCCGCTTTTGTGGATCAAGATCGAGGCGGCATGCACGTTGAGTTGAGTCAGAACTTGATCGATCAGGATGTTGAGAGTCACCCGCATGTCGAAGCTGTTACTGATGCCGGAATCCACGGTGCGTAGGGCGGTCAGCCGCTCGACCTGCCTCATCGTTTGTTCGTGTAGCGCGGCGCGTTGTATGGCGGTCGCGGCGATATCGGCGATGGCGACCAGCACGCGCACGTCGGTTGAGGTGATGTTAGAGGCGCGCCCGATCCACAAGATGCCCAGCGTGGTGTCGTGTGTGTTGAGCGGGACGCAAGCGAAGGCGTTGATCCCTTGCAGGATGTCGTTGCGCGCAAAATTTGGATCGTGCTGGGCATCGTTGCTCAAATAAGGTTGGCCGCTTTGGATCACGAGTCCGCTCACCCCTTGTCCGGCGGGTAGGCGAATACCGTTGGCGGCGGCGAAGGTATTGATCCCTAATTCCACCACCACGTCATTGTTGAGCGGGTTGATCAAGCTGATTGCCTCGCCATCACTATGAAAGAGACGATGCAGTTGATCGAGAATGATGGGTAGCATCTCTTTGCGGGTGGGCGCGGCGCGCAGGGCGATTGAGATGGCGGCGATGGCTTCCAGTTCTTGCTCGCGGTGTTCGCGCTCGGTGATGTCTTCTTTGACTGCCAAGTAGTGAGTGATCTCACCGGCGTCGTTGACAATGGGCGAGATACTTGCCGACTCCCAATACAGGTCGCCGTTTTTCTTTTTGTTGAGGAATTTGCCACGCCATTCTCTGCCACCAGTAATCGTGCTCCATAAGTTTTTGTATTCGTCGCCACTGGTATAACCGGATTTAAGAAAGCGCGAGTTCTGCCCGATGATCTCCGCGGCGGCGTAGCCGGTGATGTCTTTGAATTTGGGATTGACGTATTCGATCTCGCCGCGCGTGTTGGTGATGACGATAGACGCCGGGCTTTGTTCGACGGCGAGCGATAGTTTGCGTAACTGCTCCTCTGCTTTCTTGCGCTCGGTTACGTCTTGCGCCATTCCCAAGAAGCCGACGAAGTTTCCATGATCGTCTTGGATCGGGGCGTTGACCCACTCGCACAAAATGATTCGCCCGTCTTTGGTGATGTTCTCGTTGCTGCCATGCGCGTTCATATCCCCTGCCACAATGCGCTGATAAATGGCGCGCATGTGGTCGCGCGCGGTCGGGGCAATGAGGAAACTTGGCACTTTACCCAGCATTTCTTCAGCCGTGTAGCCAAAGACTTTCTCTGCCGCCTTGTTCCAATAGATAACTTGTGAGTCGGCGTTGTCGAGAATGCAAGCAACGGGCATACGATCCATGATCAGTTGTAAGCGGCTCTGGTTTTCACGGAGCGCGTCTTCTACTTTTTTGCGCTCGGCGAGTTCTTGTTGCACCTGATCATAGAGTCGAGAGTTCTGTATCGCGGTGGCGATCTGTGCTGCGATTGTTCCTAGCACGCGCTGATCCGATTCGTCGTAGGCATTTGGCTGGAGCGATTCGATGTTGACCACGCCGATGATTTGATCGTTGACTTTCAAAGGCACACACAATTCGGATCGAATATCTTGACGAACAGAGTAATAGCGCGGGTCTGTTGTAACGTCTCCTACACATGCCGCCTCACCGCTTTGTGCCACCCAGCCGGTGATGCCTTTGCCCACACGAGGCTCGCGTGAAGAGATGTAGGCGGCGTCTATCTCACGAAACGTTTCGCCGCGTCGTTGTTCACTGATGGCGAATGGCAGCAATCTCCCACTCGCCTCTTCAATAAGCAACACGGAGCTAAACGTGTAATTGAGTATGTGTTCCAGCGAAAAAATGATCTCCTGTGCCAATCTGTCCGGCGCGTGTAGTTGTTGTAACCTCTGCGCCGATTCGTAAATGGCGATCAACTCTTTCGTTTGGCGTTGGAGCGCATCTTCAGCTTTCTTGCGTTCGGTGATGTCGCGATAGTTAATGACGATGGCGCCCACGCTCTGTTTATGGATCAGGTTGGTGGCGGTGGATTCGATCCAGAGCCAAGAGCCATTGCTGTGACGGAGACGGAATATGCCCTCGTGGGAGCGGCCCGGCGTTTGGGCGACCTGCTCGAATAAATCCCACGTCCAGGCTTTATCGTCGGGGTGCATGAGTTCGAAGATGTTGCCCCCTACGAACTGATTAGGCGCGTAACCCAGTGTGCTGGTGGTGGTCGGGCTTTCCCACAGCAAGGTGCCATCGGCGGCAAGCATGGAGATGTTGTCGCGCCCGCTTTCGATCAGAGCGCGGAAGCGTTCTTCGCTATCTCGCAGCGCCTCTTCCGCCCGTTTGCGTTCGGTGATGTCGCGGATGATGGCGGTGTAGAGATCGCGCCCGCCGATGGCAAGATGTGAAATGGAGATTTCGCTGGGGAATGCTTCGCCGTTTGCCCGCAAGCAAGTGAGGGCTAATGTCGGAGTCTCCATTGAGCGCTTGCTTGAATCGTGGCTGCCAAACGTCCGAATAAAGCTGCGATGATCTTGGCGAACCTTTTCGGGAATAAAACGATCTAATGTCTGCCCAATGACTTCACCTACCGGACACATAAACAGTTTCTCGGCGGCAGGGTTGAAGATGATAATGCGCTGATCGTTATCAATGGTGACGATGGCATCCATCGTCGAGTTGAAGATGCCCTCCAACTGTGCCTGACTCTCTCGAAGAGCTTGCTCGGCGCGTTTGCGCTCGGTGAGATCGGTGACGACGGCGATTGTGCCTGCCACCTTGCCCTCGTGCCAACGCGGCACGCCGGTGATCGTCACCGGGATTTCATGTCCATCGGCATGAAGGAGGCGCGTTTCGTAAGTGTCGGTTTGTCCTTGTCGGCGTCGCGCGAGTGCTTGGTCGAGTGCCGCATGATCGGTTTGAACGGTGAAGTCGAGCGGAGATTTGCCCAACAGATCTTCCGGCGTGCGCCCGATTATTTTAGAATACGCCGGGTTGACATAGACAAAATGCCTGTCGTTATCGGTGACGGTTAACCCTTGCCCCATATGGTTCAGAATCTTTTGGGCAAAATCATGTTGAGTCTGTAGATCGTGTTCAGCCTTTTGCCGTTGAATTGCCGCGCCCAAGGTATCAGCCGCCACTCGCAGTGCCTCCAGCTCGGCAACCGACCAGCGGCGGCGGTTGAGGCACTCGTCAACGCCAATAAACCCCCACCACGTTTGATCCACGAAGATCGGCAGCGTCGCAATGGAGAGGATGTCTTGTGACGCGAGCACGGCTTGTTCGCTTTCCGGCATTTCGTCCACGTAACCATGTATCGGTTTGTTTTGCGAGAAATGATCAATCCAACGCTCGAGTCCCATCTGGCGCAGAGGAAAGTTTATCGTCTCCGGGTTTTCAATCTGCGGGGGGATGCCGGGTGCTGCCCATTCATAGCGTTGAGTGACGCATGTCTCGCCGTCATCCGCGCGCGGCGACTCACGTTCAAAAATGTAAACGCGGCTGGAGTGCGTCGCCGTCCCTAATTTCTCCAAGACATCGTTGACACCTTTCTCAAAGTCTGACCCTTTCAGCAATCGCTCGGCACTGAAGGCAACGGCATTAAGGATCGATTCGCTGCGCCGCGCCTCTTGCTCTGCCTGTCTGCGCTCGGTGATGTCGCGCGCCATGCCGCGCACGATGGGCTCTGCCGTCCCTTCAGAGCGCACGGTGTTGTTATATTCCCAGATGCGCCGCTCACCGCTTTTGGTTTGCATAAAGAGCAATCCCGTCGCCGCCCCATCGTGTTTGATTCGACGGATATAGTCGCTGAAGCGTTCTCGCATTTCGGGAACCAGATAGTCGCGGATATTACTGCCAATCAATTCCTTTAAGTCATATCCCAACAGACGGCTAGCCGCCGGGTTGATAGTCAATATGCGTCCTTCTATATCGTGTGTGCAGATCAAGTCTTGGCTGTTCTCCACCAGATCACGGTAACGCGCTTCGCTCTCGCGCAGATCATCTTCTGCTCGTTGCCGTTCCTCTTGCGCCCGATCCATTGCCTGCGCCACAACGCGGGAGGTGATGTCTATGGCTAAGCCCATCAAGGCGGCAAACACAATAGACGCCAACGTGTCCCACAATGCCGGGTTGATATTTTCCGAGTGAATACTTTCCGGTTCGAATCGTCGGTGTAAATATCCCTGCGCCAAAATGAGCAGAACGGAGAAAGGTAGAAACGTGCGTAGCAAACGCGCGCGCAGCATGGGCCCACCGAACAGGCGCAGGATGAAGTTATCGGCTCTGGCGGTGATCAGCCCTACGCCAAGAAAAGTGAAAGCTAAAGCAGTGGTCAAGGCTAAGGGGATGACGGATCCACCGTAGAGCAACGGCGTGCCGTAGGCGTAGCCGATGAGGCTGATCGTACC
>JACRLA010000316.1 GCA_016215145.1 Chloroflexota bacterium | reverse complement strand
GCGCGCGCCAAAGAGCCGAATGCGTTCTTGCCAAATTTGGAAAAGTGTCGGGCGCGGTGGAAGCGTGGGGAGAGGCGCTTCTGCTTTACGGGGTAAACGACGAACGACGATTTGTTTTTTTTGCCGCACGGTAGCCTCTCAGTCTCTGGCTTCAAACACCGGGCGCTTCGCAAGGTACTCGGTGTTTAGGAATTTGCTCGATAGTTTTCCTGACGACGCAGATACTATAACAAAAATTTTTGTAGATAGAATTAGGAGAAGATGAGTGAAGTAGCCGATAGCGAATGGCGTATCGCTTATGGCAACTGGCAAACCGCACGCGATACGCGATATGCGATACGCTATTTGCGAACCGCATGGCACTCGTGGCAATACTTCGATTCTTGTTGATCGGGTTTTTGTTGGCACTTCGATCCAGACACCAACGGCACGATATATTTAATTCCGCTGACTTTGCCGATTTGCTGATACGACCCATTCGCCAGCTTGCGGATGTTCCACAACGCCTCACCTTTGGCGCTGATCACGGTGACGCCGCCAACCGCCAGAGGAACTTTGGGATTTAAAAATGCCCGCCGCAGCGCAACGTCATTCACATCTTGAATCGTCCGTGTCTGCGGCAGCGTGGTCAACGTGCCGTGACACGTTTGGCATTGCACATACTGACTACTCTTTTTATTTTCGTGAATCTTCCCATCGCCCATCACCTCACTCGCCGTGTGGCAATCCACGCAGTCCAGTTCAAATTCGCATTTCGTAAACTGCCCAATCGGCTGATAGTAATCTTGCTGACGATTGATCGGGTGATCGGCGCGCGCATTAAAAGTCATCGTCCGCAGATCGTAGTTGCCGCGATTGTGGCAGGTGTTACATTGTGTATAAGGGATCGCCGTCGTCAGCGTGTGAGTGTTGGCGTGACCCGCCTCACCGCGTTTAATCGTCGGGTCGCCGCCAACGTAACTCCCTACCGAATTGCTCAAGGCATGACAGGCGGCGCAACCCGTGAGGCGATGAAAATTTAATTCCTCAATCGGCTTTGCGCTTAGGTGGCACGACGAACAATTCGTCAAAAATTTTTGCAAAAATGGATTTTCTGATTTTGGCGGCGCGATCAATCGGATCGCCTTGCCGCTTGGATCAACGCCCGAAATGTTGATCGCCCCGTAACGCGGACTGGCGTCGGGTTGACCGCCGAAGGCGAAATACACATTGGTGATCGCCCCGACGTACGTTGCCTGCACACTGCTCATCACCCGCGCGATGTGATCGCGTTCATCTTTAACTGTCCCCGAATGACAATCCGCTCCACCGCAACTTTTTTCGACAACGGAAAAATCCGAAGGGTTGCGCCCGCCGCGCATCGTGCTGTGCGCCAACTCTTTTTCCAATGCCAGACGCTCGCCGCCGTGACAGCGCACACAGCCAAAAACTTCCGTCGGGTGCGCCGCGCTGATCGGTTCAATGCCGTTGTGGCAGGTGAGGCAGTATTCGGTTTGATTGGTGAGTGTCGGCGTGAGGGCGATGGGTGCGGGTTTAGATGATTCGCGCCAGGCGATGATGATCAATGTGGCGGCAAGGATGATGGATGTTAGAGGGATGATGTGTCGGTTGGTCATTAGAGCCTGAACGCTGATAACGCTGATTTACCTGATGAACGCTGATATTTTTTTCAGCGTTGGTCTGCGTTCTCAGCGACATCAGCGTTCTGATTTTAACGAAGCATACCTCTGATCGTCAGGCTGATAATCACGACTATCAATCCCAACACAATCCACTGCGCGACTCTGCCTTCTTTGTTGAACCAAACCGCAACGCCCGATGAGGATCGATCCATGAGATATGGCACGAGGGCAATGATGCTCGTGATGATCACAGGAATCATCACGCCGAAGAAAAATGGATCGCCGAGTCGCAACAGTTCTTGAATCCAAACGAAGAACCAAGGCGCGGTTGGTTCGTTGGGTAGGGAGGTGAAATCTGCCGCAGGTGTGATGGCGGGCGGGCTTAAGACGGAGACGGCGAACAAGGCAATGGTGGCGAGAAGTGCCACAAACGTTTCGCGGCGGACAAGTTCGTCACGCCCGATTCGCGGCTCGCGGCTTTCGGCGGTTGAGACCGAAGATGTGCCAGGCATAGAGGCGCGGCGGTGTTGCCGAATTAATTTGATCGCCGCCGACGACTGCGCCGTAAAGCGCAACGCCGATGAACGGGATCGTTTTAATTAAATTTGTGCCGACGAGCAACGCCCAGGTGATGTCTTGATCCCAACGAAGGGCGTAGCCGCTGAAGTTGATGAAGAGGGTGAGGACGAGGGCGATGAGTCCGAGCAGCCAATTGAAGCGGCGGTCTTTATACGCACCCGTGAGCGCGACGCGAAGCAAATGCAAAACGCTGATAACGATTAGTGCTTGCGCCGACCAATAATGCGCGGCGCGGATGATCCAGCCAAACGGAACAAGAAAGGTGATCGTTTGCACCGAGGCGTTTGCTTGTTCGAGACTTGGCACGTAGTAAAACATTTCGAGCGCGCCCGTGACGCCGACGACGAGAAAAAGAAAAACGGCGAGTCCGCCCAGACCGAAGTTGTAGGTGAACGATGCTTCGCGTTTTGGAATCGTGGGCGGGTGGAGGTGGTGGAAGAAGGAGGGGCGGGACATGGGAAGTGAGAAGTTGGAAGTGGGAAGTTCAAAGTTCGAAGTGAGACGTGAGAAGTTCGAAGTTGGAGGTTGGAAGTTGGATAAGAAAGTGTCATCTGCGAAAGGCACGAAGATCACGAAGAATAGAAATTGACTTCGTGTTTCTTAGTGGACTTCGTGGATCAAAGTTGGTATGCTCCGATCATTAATATCACAAAGATAACAGTGATCACTATTTGCCTTACTCCGATGGTGACGGGCTTGGCGCCGATGCCGGGTTTGATCAACGCGCCGTAGATGGTTTCGAGGACCATGGCGAGGAATGGGATGATGACGAGGGGCGGGATGAGGTTGAATGCCGCCACTGCAATGACGGCAACCACATTGAAGGTGTTGTAGAGCAAGGCGCGTTTCGCCACCGTGAATCGATCTTGCGCGTGCGGCATTTCAGTTAAGCGACGATGTTCGAGTCGCAAATAAATGTAGACGATTGCGCCCGCCGATTGCATCCAACATAGAATCCACAAAATCCAACCGGTGAGGTTCATGCCATCTTTGGCGATCCAATAGGCGGCGGGCGCGGCGAGGGCTAACACGCCTGACCCCACGAGTTCGATTCCCATTTGCCCGCGCTCTTCACGGCGCATAACGAGAATGAGTTGCCAAACTAAAACGGGCAGGGCGGCGAGGGCGAGATAGAGGAAATAGTAATTGGTAATTAGTAATTGAGTGAGAGTGATGAGGGCGAGAAGTGAATAGAGGATTGACCAAAAGATGGAAGACGCGAGATCGGTTTTGGGTTTGCGTTTGGCGATGACTTTAATTAAAACAGTAAGAGGTTGCAGGAGAAGAAAGCCGCCGAGACTCGCTAGCGTGAGCCAAAGCAGTTCGATCTTAAACGTTCCGCCGACTCCGATGCCGATGACGTAGGGTCCCAACCATAGCGCCCACGAGCCGTGTTGCTGCGGTAAAGCGATGTGTTTGCGAAAGAGAGAGGTAGAGGGAGTCGTCATACAATGATTCTATCGGATTTATTTTTCAGGGACGATGATAGAGATCATGTTTGAGGGGTGATAGAGGGTAGATAGCGGATGGTAGGTGGTATTGCGTCATTGCGAGCGCGTTTTTTGCGCGAAGCAATCTCAATCCACGTTTTGCCCAAAGATTGCTTCGCGAAGAACGCTCGCAATGACGGGGGGTTGCTGAATTGTTGTGTCGGTCTTCAATTTTCAGGCGGAGATTTATGAAAAGGAATCACGGTGGCTTCGATCTTGTGATCGTCTAACCACTTTTTGATGATCTCAATGAAGGCTTGTTCGCGAAACAGAAACCATTGCTTGTCGAGATTGGGGTGCCTATAGAGTTTAGATTTGAAGTGACGAAATGGTTTACGTTGGTTAATTGCCCAAGCCAAATCACGCCGCACGTTGCCTTCGGGTAAGCTCTCAACGAAGTTTGCCATGAT
>JACRLA010000315.1 GCA_016215145.1 Chloroflexota bacterium | reverse complement strand
GAGTGGGTGTTGAAATCCAATTCGGGAAATACTCTTTCATGGTTTATAACGTGTGCGCCAAAATGACGATCTTTCACAACATGGACATCATTGATGTCGGCATTGAAGTTGTGCCTATGAAAGATTTCGCTGACGAAATGTCATCAGGTGTATCTTACTTTGAACAGTTTGTTTGGGATTTAGAACAACGCGGTGCAGGGGACATTGATATTCCTGTATTGATTATAGGTATCACCGCATAAATCAATGAGTTCGAATTCCAACCTCATCCTCGCCTCCTCCTCACCCCGCCGTCGTGAGTTGCTATCCTTATTCGAGATTCCGTTTGAAGTCCGACCGGCGCATATAGATGAAACGCCCCGCCCTAACGAGCCGCCGAAAGAGTATGTGCAACGACTGGCAAGAGAGAAGGCGGAATCGCTAATGACTGATTACAAATTACAAAATGACGTAAAGAGTCATTGGGAATTAGTAATTGCCGCCGATACAACCGTGACGATTGACAACGAGATCATCGGCAAGCCGGGCGACGCGGCAGAGGCGGTTGAGATGTTGAAGAAGCTGCGCGGCAGAACACATCAGGTCTGCACGGCGATCACGGTAAGCAATTTAGAAACGGGTGAATCGATCCACGAACTATGTTCGAGCGACGTGCCGATGCGGAATTTTTCAGATGAGGAGATGGAGGCTTACGTTGCCTCCGGTGATCCACTGGATAAGGCGGGCGGATACGCCATACAACATAACGGCTTTCATCCGGTAGAAAATTTTTCACATTGTTATGCCAGCGTGATGGGGTTGCCGTTGTGCCACCTGACTCGCGCCCTACACAAGTTCAAAGTAGAGTTGAGTGTGGATGTGCCGTCGAAGTGTCAGCAGTTTAATAATTATCAATGCCCTGTGTATAGAGAGATTTTGGCTTTATGAGATTAGACGTGAAGGCTTGATATGTCATTCCGAGCGAAGCGAGGAATCTCTTTGATTGCCCCAGAGATTCCTCGCGGAAAAACACCGCTCGGAATGACACGATCTTGATTTCCCTTTAATTTTGCATAACCATTATGACTAAAATTAAAACTGTGAGCACTAAACAATTTGGGTTGATAGTTCTGATCATCTTTCTAGTCGCTTGCACTACGCCCATTTCCGACAGCACGCCCACGCCGCCTAACCCCGGCTTCTCTGTTAAAACTCCTACGCCCTTGCCCAACGCCGAAGGCACGGCAAGCACATTTTTGGATGCGTGGAAAAAGCGCGACTACAATGGCATGTATGGCTTGCTCACGCCGCTCTCGCAAGACGCGATCAAGAAAGACGCCTTCCTCAAAAGTTACAGCAATGCCGCCGCCGCGCTCACCTTGAGTTCACTCGAAACAACAGTCTTATCGTCGCTGCAAAAAGATTCGGAAGCCGAGGTACTGATCCGCGTCACGTATAAGACGGCGTTGGTGGGCGACCTGACGCGCGAGATCAAATTGCCGTTGCGTTACGAAAACGGGCGGTGGGGAATTTCGTGGGAGGACGGGTTGATCCTTCCCGAATTAAAAGGCGGCAACACCTTGTTCATGGATTTCAAAGTGCCGTCGCGGGCGAATGTCTATGATCGCAATGGGCTTGCCTTCGCCGCGCAAACAGAGGCGGTTGCCATTGGAGTCATCCCCGGACAGATCACCGACGAAGATAAATTAATCCGCGAACTCTCGCCGTTGTTGGGTCTTCATCGTGAAGCCATTCGGTCTCTGTATGAAAACGCGCAGGCGGATTGGTATGTGCCGTTGGGCGAAGTGTCGTCGGAGCAAATCTCGGCGCGTTACAAAATTCTGGCGGGCATTAGTGGGCTGTCGCTCACCACGTATCAAACACGTTATTATTTAAATGGGCTGCAAGGCGCAGCACACGCTGTGGGCTACATCTCCAGCATTCCGGCTTCGCGGCTTGTGGAGTATCAAGCCAGAGGTTATGCCGGTAACGAAAAAATTGGGATCACTGGCTTGGAAGCCTGGGGCGAAAAATATCTGGCGGGCAAACGCGGCGGCACGTTGTATGTCATCAAACCCGGCGGACAAGTGGCGGCACAATTAGCGCGAAGCGAGTCGGCGGCAGGGCAGGCAGTCTATTCCACATTGGATCGTGAGTTGCAAAAGCAGGTGGCGCAGGCGTTAGGCGATATGCCGGGTGCAGCCGTCGTGTTAAACATGAACACGGGCGAAGTGCTGGCGTTTGCTTCGAGTCCGGCGTTTGATCCAAATTTGTTTGACCCGACGAACTTAAACGCTTCGGCATTGAGCAAGGTGTGAAACGATCCGAATCGCCCGTTGGTCAACCGCGCCACACAATCGTTGCTGCCGCCCGGTTCGGTGTTCAAAGTCGTCAATGTAGCCAGCGGGTTGATCTCCGGCTTATATGATCGTGATACCACCTACACTTGCACAGGTGTATGGAGTGAATTGGGTGAGACCTTCAAGAAATACGATTGGACGGTGGCGAAAGATCTGCCGCCGCACGGCAAGATCAATTTGCCGGAAGCCTTGACCTTCTCTTGCAATCCTTATAACTATCACATCGCTTACGATGTCTACAAGAAAGATCAGAATCTTTTGCCGAAGACCGCGCGTGAGTTTGGTTTGGGCAAGCCAACGGGCATCATCGGATTCTTGGAAGGCAATAACGAAGAGGTGGGCGGCTTGGTGCCAGACGCCGATTGGAAACAAAAAAATGTGGGCGAGCAATGGACGGCAGGCGACACAGTGAACATGGGCATCGGTCAAGGCTATTTGCAAGTGACGCCATTACAGATCGCCAATATATACGCCGCCCTCGGCAACGGCGGCACGCTCTATCGTCCGCAGTTGGTGTCGAAGATCGCCGCGCCGGGCGAGACGCCGGTCTACGAATTTAAACCAGACGTGATCGGCAAACTGCCCATCAACGACTCGCAACTCAACGTCATCCGCGAAGGAATGCGCGGCGTGATCACCAACCGAAAAGGCACCGCCTACAATCGTTTTCTCGGATTGCAGATTCCGGTCTACGGCAAAACCGGCACTGCCGAAATTCAGGGCGGCGGGCTCGGCACACCGCACGCCTGGTTTGCCGGTTACACGCAAGCAAATCGCAAAGATAAACCCGACATCGCCTTCGTTGTATTACTATTGAATCGCGGCGACGGCTCCGATTGGGCAGCGCCGATCTCACGACGCATCATCGAAGCCTATTTCTTGGGCAAAGCCTTCACGTTATATCCGTGGGAATCAGAGATCGGATTAACGGCAACACCCAGACCCACGGGGACGCCGACACCCAAACCCTAATGCAAAACTATGAATGATGAATGATGAATACGTCCGATTCCAATTCCGCATTCTCCATTCCGCATTCTGGATTAATTATTAAAGCCCAATCGGGGTTCTTCACGGTTCACACCGAACACGGCAACGTCGTTTGCAAACTGCGCGGCAGGCTCAAACAAAAAAAACTTGAATCGGATTTAGCAACGGTGGGGGATCGAGTGACGATCTCACTTTTAGATGATGGCACGGGGATGATCGAAACGGTTGGGGAGCGGACTCGCGCCCTCACCCGCCGCAAGCCCTCACCCAAAGGTCGCGCCGCGCGCGGCGGCGTCACCGACGATCAACATGAATCGATCATCATCGCCAATCCCGATCAAGCCGTGTTCGTCTTCGCCTGCGCTCAACCCGCTCCACATTTAGGGATGTTAGATCGTTTTCTGGTTGTCGCCGAAGCGAATCACATTCCGCCGATCATCTGTGCCAACAAAAATGATTTGGTCTCACCGGAAGAATCAGAAAAATTATTTGGCGGCTATCGCGCTATTGGTTACACTGTGATCTACACCAGCGCCATCACAGGCGTGGGCGTAGACACATTAAGAGAATCATTGAATGAAAAAATTTCTGTGCTGACCGGACCGAGCGGCGTGGGCAAATCATCTTTGCTCAACGCCATTCAACCGCAATTAGGCATCACAGTGAAGAAGGTTAGTGAGGCAACACAAAAAGGGCGGCACACGACGGTGCATCCAGAGTTGATACCGCTCAATGGCGGTGGCTGGGTAGCGGATACGCCGGGGGTTCGCGCACTTGCTCTTTATGACATTGATAAATACGAACTGGATGGTTACTTTCGTGACATTTATCTCTATGTTGATCATTGCGCCTGCAACAATTGCACACATTCTCAAGAATCTGGCTGCGCGGTGCGGGCGGCGGTAGAACGCGGAGAAATTCAATCTAGGCGTTATGAGAGCTATTTGAGAATCAGGGCAGGTTAAAAATTAGAACTGGACTTTTGCAAAAACGGATCAGATTACAGCGTAAAATATAGGTCAAGCAAAAGAAAATTTAGAAAGTAACGTCTATCCATTTTATCAAACCG
>JACRLA010000314.1 GCA_016215145.1 Chloroflexota bacterium | reverse complement strand
TCTCGCTCGGCGATCTGCCCGCCGAACTTTTGTGGAGTTCGATAGAAACCCGTTTTCTTAGAGAAAACGGGTTTCTGTCATCGCCGAAAAAAGTGATCTTCACTTGTGAGCGCCACTCCCGCGACTCATTCGACGGTGATGCCGCCGTGATCGCGCTGCCGTGTGTTGCCAGCGTGCACCCCGATCTCATCGCCCGCACCCTCGACGCGGGCGCAAGCCAAGTGCAAATTGTCGGCTGCCCGCCCAACGATTGCGCCCAACGTGAAGGCAACGTCTGGCAAGAAGAACGCCTCACCCGTCAACGATTGCCCCGCCTCAAACGCGCTTACGAAAACGCTCCTCTCACGCGCCTCTGGTTGCCGCCAAACGAAAAAATTAAAACTTCGGGGAGTTCAATTCTGTTTCCGAAATTGACCGCGCGCAATTATGGTGTTGCCTTTGCTTTGATCGCGGCAGCGTTGTTCGTCCAAGTGCTAGCGACGAATCTTTTTACTCAACCTTACGCTTCGCACCTTGCCAACGCCCAAGTGCAAATTATCCTCGCCGACCCCGCCGAACCTTTCGGCACGGTGAGCGATCTCCCCGCCTCTCGCCTTGAAGAATTTCCGACGGACTTGGTGTTGGAAGTGGACGGGGCAATTATTTTTGAGAAGGCGGCATCCGCCCGCGATCTTTTTTCGGGTAATCTTCCGGCATTGTTTGAGACATTTCCTCTCACCCCGGGGGCTCATCATCTGCGCCTTAGCTACCAACGCCGTGATCGGCTGATCATCTTCCTCCTCTTTGATCGCACTGTCACCCTGCACGGCGGCGAAGTTTTGATTATTCCTCAGGTTGCCCCGTCAAAACCAACCTTCTCCTTCCTTGTTCCTCCTCCTTAGGCGAATCGAAAGCCCGTAGAGGCGTTACATGTAACGTCTCTACGGGCTGTTTGTAACGTGGAGCGAAACTTCTATTCAATTCTGGGGTTTTATGTTTAGGAGAAAAATATTATGCCAAAAGTAGCCATTGTTACTGACAGCACCGTTGACCTGCCAGAAGAACTGGCGCAGCAATACAACATCCACATCGCACCGCAACAGATTATTTGGGGCACAGAAACCTACCGTGATCGGTATGAAATGAAGCCGTCGGATTTCTACGAGCGGTTGAAGACCTCTAAAGAGAATCCACGCACTTCGCAAGCCTCACCCGGCACTCTTAAAGAGGTCTATCAAAACGCGCTGAAGAACGCCGACGCGCTGCTGGTGATTATTTTGTCGAGCGGGTTGTCGCAAACGTATAACTCGGCGATGCTGGCGAAAAATGATCTACCCGACGCCAAGATCGAAGTGGTGGATACGCGCGTGATCTCGATGGCGATGGGTTATATGTGTCTTGTCGCAGCGCGCATGTTAGCCGAAGGTAAGTCGCTGGAAGAAGCAAAGACGAAGGTTGAGAACATGAGCCCGCTCTCCAATGTGGTGTTCACCGTTGACACGCTCGACTACCTGCATCGCGGCGGGCGCATCGGCGGGGCGCAACGTTTCATTGGCAACGCGCTCAACTTCAAACCCGTGTTGAATGTGAAAGATGGCAAAGTGGATGCGCTGGAGCGCGTACGCACCAAGAAGAAAGCCGTCGAATACATTATCAACTTCGTTGCCGAGCGCACGGCAAACAAAGGACCTGTTCACCTTGCAGCAATTCACGCCAACGCGGAATCAGAAGCGAAAGAGTTGCTGGAGGCGGCAAAATCGCGCATCCAACCGGTCGAGGCGCTAGTCACCTCCATGAGTCCCGCCATTGGCACGCACACCGGACCCGGCACCGTGGGTTTAGCTTATTCCATTGGTTAGCGCCTACCCGCTTAAAAAGACACCGAGTGTTTATCAAACACTCGGTGTCTTATTTTTTTAATTACCCATCGCCGTTTTTACACTATCGCACGTCGGGCAAGTGTTGTTGGGGCGCAATATGGCATACCCCGCTTGTGGATCATCCGTCCACACGGTGAAGTCCACGTTGAAGATAATAAACAGACGAGTCTTGCCTTGCGCCTTTGAGATCTTCACGGCATCTGCCATGAACTGCGCTTGCTCGGCAACCGTTAAGTTGTAAGGCGGCTTCCACAAAAATCCTGCCGGCACGTAACCCCACTCCTGCCCCGATAGATAACCCAACTCGGTGAAGCACAGTTTTTTCGCACCGCCGATGGCGTTGTAATAGGTGTCCACCATCGTTTGATAGTAACGTGTGTAGTGATTCGGATTGCCGCGTGGATCGCCGCTCGTCGCGTACGGTGAGAGCAAGCCTTCGTTGTAATGGATGCCCAAGCAATCCATATAATTCAACGCGCCCGCCGCAACCATACTCTCCAGATACGGCTTATCATCACAGCCGATCCCCGAACAGCCGCCGAAATACCCGGTAGGTGAGAGCGCGCCACTGATCACCATCGTATTCGGGTTCTTGGCTTTGATAGCGTTGTAAGATTGTTGAAGCATCGAGGTGTAAGACGATGCGCTGATCTGTCCCGACTTCCACTCACGATCCAAGTTCATCTCGTTCCATACTTCAATCGCGTCTGTGTTAAGCGCGGCGAGATCGCCCAAGTAAGCGGCAAACGCAGAAAATTTGTCAGAGGTAGAGTTGTCGGGTCCGCCCTTCACGCTCAACAAAATTTTAAAACCTTTCGACTTGGCGTCGCTGATGATGCCGCTCTGCCCGCTTGCCGAGTCGCCGGGACTCCATGTCACTTGTCGCTTGACCCACGTCATGCCTGTTTGCTTCATCAGATCAGGGAATCCGAATCCGGCGACCTGACCCCCGAGTTCAAATGTTGTGGATGATGTGGTGGTGGCGACTCGCGTCGGCGTGGATGTTGCGCCGGGTGGCGGTGTCGCCGTCACCGTTACAGTTCCGGCTGGCGTCGGGGTAGCAGTGGGTGCTGTTGTGGTCTCGCTCGCCCCGGGGATGATCAACTTCTGTCCAACGAAGATGGTGAAGCTGCGTAAGCCGTTAGCGGTCATCAATGCGCTGACGGTTGTGCCGGCGTTGATCGCAATGCGAAAGAGCGTGTCACCGGCGCGCACGGTGTAGGTTGAGCCCGCCGTTAAATTAAGCGCAGGCACGTTAGAGTCGCCCGGCGCGAGTGTAGCAGGCACCGCAGTGGCGGCGGGTGAGGTTATGTTTCCGCTCGCGTCGGGGATGATCAATGTTTGCCCGACGAAGATTCGAAAATTGGTTAAGCGATTTGCGCTGGCGATGGCGTTAACGGTTGTTCCGAATTTAAGGGCAATGCGATACACTGTGTCGTTAAGTTGAACAACGTACGTACCGGGGCTGGTCGGGGCGGGGGTCGGCGTCACCGTAGAGTCGGTAGATGCCGCCGTTGACGTTATCACCGTTGCGCCGGATGGGATGATCAACGTCTGTCCGACGAAGATGGTGAATCCCGTTAATCCATTTGCCGTTTGGATCGCCTGCACGGTGGTGCCATATCGTCTCGCAATGCGGAAGAGATTGTCACCGGGCTGTACGACGTGCGTTGTGCCTTGCGCTGATGCCGACTGCACTAAGAAAAGTGACGCGGCTAGCGCGATAACGATAAGCATGGGAAGAAGACGTTTGAACATAGATCACCTGATTCAAGATAGATTGTGCAATGATTGTATCATCGCAAGACTGTGATGCAAGTTTGATACCGGAAAATAAAACTTCCGAAGTCTACTAGACTTCGGAAGTTTAGCTGCGCGCAGGTGGGCCCGGCTGGACTTGAACCAGCGACCAAGCGATTATGAGTCGCGTGCTCTAACCAACTGAGCTACGGGCCCCCTTTTCTAGTTTGAGAGCGGGTGATGGGATTCGAACCCATGAATATCAGTTTGGAAAACTGATGCCTTAACCACTTGGCAACACCCGCGTTGTGGGGGGAATACTATCACAAGCAGGCGAGGCAGGCAAGATAAATTGGCGATGGTTGTCTATCTTCGCAAACATGCCACCAAACACCACGTCATGGATTTCATCCGAAGCCAGAAAGTCGTGCGGGAAGCCAAGTTCGATCTTGCTCACGGCGTCCAGCTTCGCCAGCTGAGCCGTGTCCAGCGTGACCTTGAGTGAGTCGAGGTTCTCCTGCAACTGCGTCACTTTGGCTGCGCCGAGCAGGGGGATGATTACACCGGGTTGTTGGCGCACCCAACTGAGCGCGACCTGCGCGGGCGAGCAACCGATCTCCTTCGCCACATCCATGACCGTCTCCGCCACTTTCAACTGATAGGGTGGAATCTCCTTCCAGTTGGCGGCGCGGCCTTGCGCGGTTTTCTTCTGATTGTATTTACCCGTGAGCACCCCCGCGCCCAGTACATTCCACGGAGTCACGGCGAGATCGAGCGCGCGCGCCATCGGCAGAAGATCGCGCTCGGCGGCGCGGTCTACCAGATTGTAGCGAATCTGCAATCCGACGAAGCGTGACCAGCCGCGCAGTTCAGCCAGCGTGTTGGCGCGCGAGACGATCCAGGCGGGCGTGTCCGACACGCCGACGTACAGGATTTTGCCGGCCCGCATCAGGTCGTCCAGCGCGCGCATGACTTCTTCCACGGGAGTCATAAAGTCCCAGGCATGCACCCAGTACAGATCAATGTAATCGGTGTTGAGTCGCTTCAAACTGGCTTCGAGCGATTGCACCATGTTCTTGCGGTGATTGCCGCTCGCGTTTGGATCATCCCGGCGCGTGAACAGCGTGTACTTCGTCGCCACGACGAAGCGCGCGCGGTCCGCCGCGATAAACTCGCCGACGTATTTCTCGCTCGTGCCATTGGTGTAACGGTTGGCGGTGTCAATGAAGTTGCCGCCTGCCTCCGCGAAGGCGTCGAAAATCTTGCGGCTCTCTTCCTTCGACGCGCCCCAGCCCCACTCTTCGCCGAAGGTCATCGTGCCGAGGGCGAGTTCCGAAACGCGCAGGCCGCTATGGCCCAATAATTTATATCGCATCGTTTTATCTCCTGCATTTCACAAGTTGAACCTGACGGGAATCGTTGAAGCAGATTACTTGAATGCTTCCGCGTAATCCCTGGCGAATTGCTCGAAACGGACAGGCTGGCGGTTCGTGATTTGTTGGTACACCGAGTTAACGGGCGCGAAGCCGCCACTCCTGCCGAAAGCGTCCATGGTCTTGTGGACTTGCATGAGAAATTCCGGCGCACCGCTGGCTCGGCTTTGCTGTAAAGCATGCTCCTCCGAGAGCGCAACATATTCGATTGTTTTGCCGGTGACCCGGGACAGAATCTCCGCGACCTGATAGTAGGAAAGGGCTTCCGAGCCGGTCAAGGTATAGCTCTTGCCCGCGTGCGCGTGACTGCCGCTCGTCAACGTCTCGACGGCGGCAACGGCAACGTCGCGCACGTCAATGAAACTGACCTTGCCGTCGCCTTGCGCCAGATAAAATCTGCCGGTGTCCCTGATCGCCTGCCCGTAATAGTTGATTAGATTCTGCATGAACACGTTGGGCCGCAGGTGGGTGTAGGCGATACCGGTTGATTCAATCGCTTCTTCCGACTCACGATGTGACTTGGCGATATAGAACTGCGGGGCAAAATCCGCGCCGAAGGCTGAGAGCTTCACAAAGTGTGCTATCCCCGCCTTCCTAGCCGCTTCCGCAAAGTTCCTGGAAAGATCAGCGAACGTCGGTCCAGCGAACCCCACGAAAAACACTTTCGCAGCCCCGTTAAAAGCCGCCGCCCAGGTCTCCGGCCTGGCGTAGTCCATCTCAACAGTCTCGATGCCAAGCCGTTTGAACACCTCGCCTTTACTGGCGGTATGCACAGCCGCCCGGACTTTTATGCCTGCCGCGGCGAGTTGTTTAACGACTTCGCGGCCGACCGCGCCGGACGCGCCAGTGACGATGATTATGCCGGTCATTGTGTGACCGCCTCCGACTTCCCGAGCCGAATGCCTGCCATAACAATCCAGACGATGAACAGCAGCGCCGCCGGTCCCAGGGTTTGCGGCACCGCTCCACGGTCGGCGATGAAGGGGCCGGTGAAAGTGATGCCGGTCATGGCGAGAGTGACCAGAACACCGACCCAGCGGAACGCGCCTGCTTGAGTCCAACTCGCGCCGAGGATCCACGTCGCCGTGGCGAGATGAATGCCCCAACGCAACGGTACGACAAGCTCAGCGCCCTCGCCGAACAACGACATCATTTCCAGCACGTTGTCGAACACGACCCACGCGAAGCCGGAGGCTTTTGCCCACGCCGGGGAGGGAAGCGCAGCGATGACGGGCAGCATGGCCAGGTGATAAATTAGGAAAGCTACCGTTGTCAGGACGACGGACAGCGGTGGTGCTCCCTTGAACCCCTCCGGCGGCCTCATCCCGATGGAGACGACCAATCCAACGACGAAGAAGGCAGCGGCGGCGTAGGCAAATCTTGAGGCGATTGTGTTTTTCATATGTAAGTCTCCTATTAAAATTACCTGACGACCTTAACGTTGAACATCCCGGTGCCAAGCGCGCCCCACATCCGCAGCCAGATGGGCAGGTACATCTCTGTGCCGCGCGCGTTAGTGATGTCGCCCAGGTCAATCACATCTTTCCAGCCGAACCAACCTTTGAGCCACTCGGTCACTTGGGCTTTGGCGGCTGCATCATTGCCACACACGAAGATCGTGTGGTCGCCGTTGCCAACCAGACCGGGATTCACCATGAGGAACGCCGTCACGGTGTTGAGTGCCTTCACCACCTTCACGTTGGGAAACGCGCGCTGGATTTGCTCCCCCAACGAGTCCGTGTTGCTCACACTCAACGATGGCGGATTGCCCTGCGAGAAATCCAGCGGGTTGGCAATGTCTACCAGTACCTTGACGTTGAGGTTGGATTCACCAGCCAGTTTGAGCGCCTCCAACGAGCCTGTGCCATTGGTGGCATTGAACACCACTTCACCGTGTTTGGCAGTGTCGGCAAAAGTTCCGAGTTTGACGCTCGTGTGTTCTTTTTGCCAAACGCTGAAAGCGGGAAAACCGTAGGGGTGGGGGGCGGTGTTCGCCTGTGTCTTTTCTACATCACGCGTGCCGACCATGACATCATGTCCAAGTTCCGCCAGTTTTCCACTGATGGCTTGACCGACCATGCTTGTTCCGAGAACTCCTATTTTCATTTTTATTGCTCCTTTTTGGGTTGCGTAAAATTGCAGAACATGCTACGATACAATTCTGTATCGAGCAGTCCGATCATACAATACAGACTTGTATCGTGTCAAGAGGCAAATACCATGAAAACCGAAGTCACCCCAAAAGATAAAGTATTCCAAACCGCCGCGCGTTTATTCTATCAACATGGCTATCGCGCTGTCGGCGTGGATACCATCGCCGCTGAATCAGGCATTGGCAAGATGACCCTTTATCGTCACTACCCATCCAAAGACGATTTGATCGTCGCTTATCTCAAAGACAGCAATGATGAGTTTTGGAATTATTTTGAGCAATCTACAAAAGACGCGCTCACCCCGCGTGAAAAATTACTGGCATTCTTCCAAGGCTTGCAGGAGTATGTAACCACCCCCGAGTGTTATGGCTGTCCGTTTCTCAATGTGGCGACTGAATACTCCGAAAGCGATTACCCAGGTCATCAGGTTGCTATCGAACATAAGCAGGCTGTCCGCGCGCGGTTTCGCCAACTGGCAAAGGATGCGGGAGTCAGAAAACCCGAAGCGCTTGCCGATCAACTCTTCCTATTGATGGATGGCGCGTACATGGCAGCGCGTATGTTTGGTCCAGCTAATAACCCGTCTATACACGTAGCGCAAGCTGCGGAAGCATTGATTGACGCACAGTTACGCTAGGAGATCACTGGTTTTTATTGCTTGACAGTGAGAGATGCCGTGATATGCTTATGCACGCTAGACGAAACTCCCCTCCGAAATACATCACCGTTTCCCATATCAATTTTTTTCGAAACGATTAAACTAGTGGGACACACATCGTAGAGTATTGTTGCGTCGTGAGCGTTTAGCAACCCAGAAAGGAGTGAAGCAGATCAACATAAATAGATTAATTGTTTTAATCACCCAGTACCGTTTCGATAAATCAGCAGTCTATGTTCAAAATTCTCTTGGAGGAGAATACTAAAATGAAAAAGAATCTTTTCACCGTGTTGTCCATGCTGGCGATCTTTG
>JACRLA010000313.1 GCA_016215145.1 Chloroflexota bacterium | reverse complement strand
CTGCGGCTCGGCGGCGAGACCCGATTCATCACCACCCTCTTCGCCGATATTCGCGGCTTCACCGCCTTCACCGAAAAACGCCCCGCGAATGAAGTTGTAGAAACGCTCAACCATATCTTCTCCCAACTCACACGCACCGTCTTCGATTATCAAGGGACGTTTGATAAATACGTCGGCGACTGCATCATGGCGTTATGGGGCGTGCCCATTTCTGACGGCGACGACACTTTCCGCGCCGTCAAGGCGGCAGTCGAGATGCGTCGGACATTCTCCGAACTGCGTGTTAAAGAACCCAACGTGATGCAGCATCTTGGGCTGGGCATCGGTATTAACTCTGGTGACGCCACCGTCGGCAACATCGGCTCGGAGAAGGTGATGGATTACACTGCCGTCGGCGACGCCGTGAATATCGCCAAACGACTGCAAGAGATCGCACACGCCGGAGAGATTCTGATTAGTGAAGTGACCTATCTCTTAGTGCGTTCTCAAGTGAAAGCAGAGAAGTTAGAAGAGCATGTCCTACACGGCAGGCGCGACCCTGTTGTAGTTTATGCAGTAAAAGAAGTGATCAACTAAAACATCCCAGTAAATTGTGGGATGTTTGCTATAATGAGACCATCGCCCCAGTAGCTCAAATGGATAGAGCAAGGCACTCCTACAAAAAGTGGGCTTCACAAAAGAAATCTTGTGAATGTATGTGTCCAAATTCGGGGAAGCCTAAAGAGACAATATGCCATGATCAAGCTCCCAATGACAATTGGGACACAAAGCCACAAGATTATCCAAGGAGTTAACAACCGAAATGGTTGCACTCTCAGGAAAATTTTGAATGGGTTTTAGATGGCAAATTTCAATGTGACGTGAATAGCCACATTGAATGCAATGCTGAGGTTTATTCGAAGCATAGTATGCTCTTCGTGCTAAATTACGAATCCAAGCATTTGCTTGGTAACGAGTGCGTGACTTAATTTCTGCTAGCGTCACATTGCCGAAATCTCGCGGCCTAGTCGGATTGCAACTAGCACAGTAGTTTCTCCGATAACCAGTTTCAACGCCACAAGATTTGCAGAAATAGCGTCGCCGCCTTCGTTTAGGTCGTATGCGGTTGTTATATTTAGCCGCGCATGAAGTGCTACAAAACTTTGGATTATTTGTTTCAACTTCGCACTGAAGGCATTTCATATTGTTCTCAATGGTAATCCCGAGCCAAGCTTGATAGATATATCAAGAAGGTGTAGAGACTAGACGGACACCACCTAAAGCGAATGCAATGGTGAAGGGATAGTCCAGGGAGTCAGGAAACTGACGCAAACCAGAAGGCCGAGGCTGCGTGTTCAATTCACGCCTGGGGCACCTTGTTAAAGAAGACCTATTTTTCCTTGAAACCCTATATCACCACATTATAGAAAGATTAAAATAGAAATTAGTGCTTGACTTTTTATAATTTGTGATACAATTGTCTACGAACAAGCGATTGGGTGTCCCCCCTCACCCAATCGCTTGTTCATTTTTATTGTAAGCCCCGCACCGCCTCCACTAAACAATCCACCTCATCCAACGTGTTGTAATGCGCCGCACCCACGCGCACCATACCGCCGCCCTCTTGCAATTTCAGCCGCTCCATAATCGCCAGCGCATAGTAATTGCCATCCCACACAAAGATGTTTTGCTCCGCCAACTTCTCGGCGATCCTTCTCGGAGTCCAGCCCTTTAGCGTGAATGACACAGTCGGCACGCGGCGATCCAATTGATTCGGATTCGTGATGCCCCAAATTTTCAGATTCGGAATCTGACTCAGCCCGTTGATTAAACGTTCACTCAATAATCGCTCATACTGAAGTGACGCCGCCATTCCTGCGTGAACTTTCAACCTTCGTCCGCTCATTCCGCTAAACTGACTCTCGAAACCCTCACCAAACTCCTCGCCCAACCACGCTAAATACTCCACTGCGCCCAGCGTCCCCGCCAACCCTTCGTGATTCTGCGTCCCCGTTTCAAATTTGTACGGCGGCTTATTATCAGCAGGTCGCACTTTATATGCCTGCAAACGATCCAAGAGATCATATTTGCCATACACAATGCCTACATGAGGACCAAAAAACTTGTAAGCAGAGCAGGCAAGAAGATCACAATCGAGTTTCTGCACATCAATGGGCCCGTGCGGCGCATATTGCACAGCATCCACAAACACCAACGCCTTCACCGCATGCGCCATGCCGATCACATTTTGAATATCGTTGATCGTCCCCACCGCGTTAGAAGCATAACCACACGCCACAATTTTTGTGCGCTCGTTGATCTGACTCTCGAAGTCCGCCATATCCAACGTACAATCCTCTTCGCGCACATTCACCCACCGCACCACCGCGCCACGATCTTCTGCCATCATCGTCCACGGCGTAATGTCGGCGTCGTGATCGAGCCGCGTCACCACGATCTCATCACCGGGCTTAAGCCACCGCCCCAGAGACCGCGACACCGAGAAGGTGAGCGTGGTCATATTCGCCCCAAAAATAATTTCGTCGGGCGAGTTTGCATTCAACATATCCGCCATCGCCGCGTGCGCTTCGTGCAGCACCTCATCCGAATCAATTGAAGTGCGAAACGCCCCGCCGTGATTGGCGTTGTTGTGAAGCAGATAATGATTCATGCGATCCACCACTGGCTTCGCCACCTGCGTGCCGCCGGGGTTGTCTAAAAAGATTCGCGGCGTGCCGTTGCCAGTAATATGTAGAGAAGGAAATTGGGAACGAATACGTTTAAGATCGAAAGACATAGGAGGTCTCCTTTTATAAAGATGTGGAGTGAACTATAACATCCATCCCATCAACACAAACTGATAAAATACATGCAGAACTTCATAAGGAGAATCAAATATGGTTGTTCCCACTCTCGCAACAGACGTTGAATCCGCCAAAGAAGATTTCTGTAGTCGCTATCCCGACTATCAACAAACGCAACAACTGGATGAACTTCGCGCGAAAGATTATGCGCGGCTTGATCAAACCCATCACATTTATCTCGATTACACCGGCGGCGGTCTGTACGCCGACTCGCAAGTGAAAGCCCACACGCAACTTCTGCTCGACAACGTTTTCGGCAACCCGCACTCCACCAACCCCACCTCCATCGTCGCCACACATCTCATCGAACACACCCGCGCATTCGTCCTCCAATACTTCAACGCCTCACCCGATGACTACATCGCCATCTTCACGCAAAACGCAAGTGGCGCATTAAAAATTGTCGGCGAGTCCTATCCCTTCAATAAAGATGGACACTACCTGCTCACGTTTGATAATCACAACTCGGTCAACGGCATCCGCGAATTTGCCCGCGCCAAAGGGGCTGCCGTCACTTACACCCCAACCCTGCCTCCCGATTTACGCATTGACGAAAACACCCTCAACAAAAATTTAGACCGCGCTGATCCAAACGCGCATAATTTATTCGCCTATCCTGCTCAATCGAATTTTTCCGGCGTGCAACATTCACTTGAATGGATCGAAATCGCCCACGCCAAAGGTTGGGACGTGCTATTGGACGCCGCCGCCTTCACCCCCACCAACCGACTCGATTTGAGCCTTTATCATCCTGACTTCGTCACGCTCTCCTTCTACAAAATTTTCGGTTATCCCACCGGACTCGGCTGCCTCATCGCTCGCAAGAGCGCGTTGAAAAAATTACATCGCCCGTGGTTCGCGGGTGGCACGATTACGGTTGCTTCGGTGCAGGGCAACAAACATTATTTGCACGACGGCGCCGAAGCGTTTGAAGATGGAACTTTAAATTATCTCGGCATCCCCGCCGTTGAGATCGGGCTAAAACATATCGCCGCCATCAACGTCGAAACGATTCACACTCGCGTCACCTGTCTCGCCGATTGGTTGTTAAAAGAACTCGTCTCACTTAAACACGGAAACGGCAACCCCGTCGTCAAAATTTATGGACCCACCACGATGCAAGATCGTGGCGGCACGATCACCATGAACTTTTTTGATCCCAGAGGCTGGTTCATTGATCATCGCTACATCGAAGCCGAAGCGAATAAGGCAAACATCTCGCTACGCACCGGCTGTTTCTGCAACCCCGGTGACGGCGAACTCGCTCTCGGAATCTCCGCCGAAGAACTTATCTCATGTTTTATCAAACGACCTGATGCGTTAACGATTGATGACTTCCGTCGCTGCGTAGACGCCAAAAGCACCGGCGCGGTGCGAGTCTCGGTGGGGTTAGTCAGCAACTTTAATGATGTCTATCGCTTTGTGGAATTTGCCAAGACGTTTGTGGATAAACAAGTGTGATCATGCCCCGCCCCATTATCCTCACCCCTCACAATCCGCAATGGCTCGAAGAATTTAAAAAAGAATCGCACTTCATCGCGCAAGCGTTGGGCGATGAGTGTGTCGTCATTCATCACATCGGTAGCACGGCGATTAACGGAATCAAGGCGAAGCCGGTGATTGACATCTTGCCCGAAGTCCGCGACATCGAGAAGATCGATTCGCTCAACGGTGAGATGGTGAAGTTGGGTTATACGCCGCGCGGCGAAAACGGCATCCCCTTGCGCCGCTTTTTCGTCAAAGACGTGAACGGAGTCCGCGCTTATCACGTTCACATCTTTCAATCGGGCAACGCCGAGATCGCGCGGCATTTAAGTTTTCGTGATTATCTGCGTGCCCATTCTGACGAAGCCAAATCTTACGAAACGCTGAAAGAAAATTTGGCGACGCAGTTCGACAACACGCTGGACTATGCTAACGCGAAGAGTGATTTTGTGCGCGAGATGGATCGCCGCGCGAGCGAGTGGAAAGCGCAACTCATCTTGCACATCGCACCTGTCGATCATTTTCGCGCGCAAGAAAAAAGCGGCGTGTATGTCACCGAGAGTTTAACGATAGAGGGATTCATCCACTGCACCAAAGAGCCGGAAGTGATGCTGCGCGTTGCCAATCGCTTTTACAAAAACGTGCCGGGGGACGTGTTGATTCTGGTGATCGATCCGCGCAAAGTGAACGCCGAAGTGAAGTACGAACCGCCCGCCCACCCCGAACCCGATCCGAACTCGCCACTTAACTCAATTCTGTTTCCGCATATCTATGGCAAGTTGAATTTGGATGCGGTGGTGGAAATACGGGTGGCGACGCGGGATGAGGGGGGGGCGTTTGTGGCAGTGTGAAATAAAACTCTAACTTGACACCCCTATATTTTTTCTAATATCATCTTTACAACTCGGATGTAATAACTCTCCTCACTTCGGGGGTTCGTGTGCGTTTTCTCTCTCGCCGACTTTTACTCCAGCGACTCACAATTCTCAGCATCGCCACTCTCACCGTGTTGGCGTTGTTCGCCCCGTCCGTTCTCATCAAATCCACCCGCGCTGTTTCTTCCAACATTGTTATCAGCGAATTTCGTACACGCGGCACAAACGGCGGCAATGATGAATTCATTGAACTGTATAACTTATCCAATGTAGCGGTAGATATTGGCGGCTGGAAGATAAAAGGTTCAAATAGCAGTGGCAGTACAAGCACGCGCGTAACAATCACCTCAGGAACGACCCTCAATCCCGGTTGTCACTTCCTCGCCACCAATAGTGGCTCAAGTGGCTACTCTGGCAGTACAACAGGCAATCAAACTTACAGCACTGGTATTACGGATGATGGTGGCATTGCAATCACATTGTCGGATGACACCGTCATTGATCAAGTTGGCATGAGTAGTGGATCGGCATATAAAGAAGGCACAACGTTAACTGCAATGTCTGCCAGCGCGAATCAAAGTTATGAACGTAAACCCGGCGGCTCATCAGGAAATGGAACGGATACCGATAACAACAGCAATGATTTTGTTCTCAACAGTTCGTCCAGCAACCCGCAAAATTTATCAAGTTCATGTGTCTCCGTTACTACTGCAACATTCACTTCGACTTCGACAAACACCTCCACCTCAACTCACACCCGAACACCGACTCTCACCAACACCTCTACGGTGTCGCCGACTCACACGCGCACCTCTACGCCTACGTCAACATCCACGGCAACGCATACTTTAACTATCACGAACACGCCCACGCGAACTTTAACGCCGACGAACACATCCACAACCGCGCCGCAAGTGGTTGTGATCAACGAAGTCGTAACCGACCCGCAACAAGACTGGAATGATTCGAGTGGCGGCGATGGCGTTTCTTTTAATGCAACCGTAGGCAGTGGATCTGTCACCGACACCGATGAATGGCTCGAACTGTATAACGCAGGCTCAGCTTCGATAGATTTAACATCCGGCACGGGATGGGTGTTAACGATCACCGACTCGTCAACCGACACCATCAACTTTCTTAATTCAACAGGCACCTCTGTTTTCGTCTTTAGCAACGGCGGCTCGCTCACCAATTTTCAAGCAGGCGAATATCTGGTGATCGGCAACCCGCCAGGGACGATGAACAATGATGTGTATCTCGTCCTCAAAAATTCAAGCGGGACAACGATAGACGAGGTGGAACTCGGCAACGTCAGCGGAGTCGGCACAACCAGCGATGGCGCACCGGATGGGAATGCCACAAGCGTCAACGACGAAGCGATTGCCCGCGCGCCTAATGCCACCGACACTAACAATCACGTTAACGATTTTCAAAAGCAGAAAAATACTATTGGCGCGACGAACACTTTGCCATCCACATCCACTCCCCCCTCTACCCAAACTCGTACACCCACCTCCACGCCGACTCGAACTTTTACGCCTACATCCACGCGCACACACACGCCGATGCCGACAGCCTATAATGCTCGCTCGGTCATCATTAACGAAGTGATGTGGATGGGTACCTCTGCGGATTCAAGTGACGAGTGGATCGAACTGTACAACACCACCGGATCATCCATCAATCTCTCAGGTTGGACTCTCATCATCAACGGAAGCGGCGCG
>JACRLA010000312.1 GCA_016215145.1 Chloroflexota bacterium | reverse complement strand
GTGGACGGGCAGTGTGTGGGGAAAAGATTCGACGCTGGCGAAATTTAAATATCCGTACGATGCGGGCGATGGGCGCGAAGATTTAAATTGGGGCGATGAATACCTGCGCGTGATTCGCGGCGGGGCGTTTAACTACGACAAAACTTTTGCCCGTTGCGCCATGCGCTATCGCGACGCGCCGTATAACTGGTATTGGAATTTGGGATTCAGAGTCGTGATGAAATAATTTCCTTCAACGCCTCAACCAACCTCTCCATCTCCTCCTCCGTGTTATATCCCTGATACGACACGCGAATAAAATGTTGGTTGTTCCACATCACCACTGGCACTTCGATTTTAAATTCATCGTAGAGACGAGTCTTGAGTAAACCTAAACCCGAAGGGTCTTTACGCAAACCCGAAGGGTCTCCAAGACCCTTCGGGTTTAGTAGTGGGATACGAATCGCGACCATCTGATTAAACCACTCGCTCGACTCAGGTGATATGGACTCTAACCCTGTCACTTGATTCACCCTTCGCCGCGTTTCAACCGCGAGCGCGTGGCAGCGTTTCCGCACGTCGTCCCAATTGTGATCGTGTTGAAATTTAATGGCGGCGGGCGTTGCCAAGAACGCCGCGAGATCGCGCGTGCCTTGCCATTGATGAGAACTGACGAATTGCGTCTCGCCCATATCGGGTGAGGGCGCGATGACATCATCACCCCAACCCCAACTAACTACTAACGGTTCAAGCCAACTCTGCGCCTCACGCCGCGCATACAAAAACGCCGAGCCTTTGGGCGCCATCAACCACTTGTGACACGCCCCCGTATATATGTCGCATCCCAGATCATGCAAGTTCAACGGAACATGTCCGGGGACGTGTGCCCCATCTACAATGGAAAGTATTCCCGCTTCGCGCGCGCGGCGGCAAATTTCCTTCACCGGAAAGATCAGCGCCGTCGGGCTGGTGATGTGGCTGATGAAAATAATTTTGGTGCGCTCGTTTACGCCGCTCCAAAAATGCTCAACAAAATTTTCTTGCGTGGTCACGGGCAGCGGAATCGGGTGATGCACGTACTTCGCCCCAACTTTTTTGCATAGCAAATGCCAGGTGCGATCCATCGCGCCGTATTCGTGATCGGTGGTGAGAATCTCATCGCCCGTTTTGAGACTCACACTTTTAGCCACCATGTTGATGGCGTGAGTCGGATTCGGGAAGAAGATGATCTCGTCGGCATCCGCGCCCACGCAAGCCGCAAGTTTAGATCGCGCTTCCGCCAGTAGACTCGCCGCGCGCCGCCCCAGAAATTCTACGGGCTGTCGTTCCAGTTCACGCTGCCAGCGTTGATACTCATCAAAAACAATTTTGGGCGTTGCGCCGAATGAGCCGTGATTTAAAAATGTGATGGTGGGGTCGAGGAGAAATAAATCTTTCATGGCAATCGGGTTGTTGGATGGTTGGGTGGTTGGGTGGTTAGGTGGTTGGGTGGTTAGGTGGTTAGGTGGTTGGGTGGTTGGGTAGTTGGGTGGTTAGCGGTGAATCTTCAATCTAATCTTTGCGTTCTTTGCGCCCTTCGCGGTTAAATGTTTTAATCGGGAACAACCTCAAAGTAAGTTTCAAAAACTTTTCGCGGCGCGCTAGAATCTTCGCCGTAAAAAAGTTCGCCGCGCAAGGTGTAACGCCCGCTCGGTTGTGGCCCGCGTAGATGCGCCGTCATCTCAAAGGTGTGATCCATTGATTCGACGACAGACATCGAAGCGACTTCCTGCCCTTCGGCATTGGTGATTAAAAATTCCATGTTCGGGCGTTCCAGAAACGGCGTCACCTTGATATTAAGCCGCACGCGCCGACCATCAGGGTATACTCTGACACCTATCTCAATGAACTTAACTTGCTCAGGCGGCTGAGGCACTTCGTCAAAAAATTCGATTTCATCATTCATGTAAAGGATTATATCAACACGTATCACGTATTGCGTCTTCCGTTTACGCAATACGAAATGCGCAATACGATAATCTCCAACCTCAATGACTCAACAGCATATTGAAACCCTCTCCATCCACGCCGGTCAACATCCCGATCCTGTCACGGGCGCGGTGATGACACCGATCTATCAAACGTCAACTTATGTGCAGAGCGGAGTCGCCGAACACAAAGGCTTTGAATACTCGCGCACCGACAACCCGACTCGATCCGCTCTGCAAGAATGTTTGGCGGCGTTGGAGAACGGCAAACACGGTTTAGCTTTTGCCAGTGGCATGGCGGCGATTGACATGGTTCTGCGTTTGGTGAAAGCGGGTGAGCATGTCTTGGCGGGCAACGATGTCTATGGCGGCACGTTTCGCTTGCTCGATAAAGTTTTTAAAGGCTATGGCGTTGAACATTCATTTGTCGAGATGACTGATCTCGATCAGGTGAAAAAAAGTTTGCGACCCAACACGCGGCTTGTGGTTTTAGAAACTCCAACGAACCCACGATTAAAAGTTTTCGACATCGCCGCGATCTCAAAAATCGTTCACGGTCACAACGCGCAGACTCAAGTAGTTGTGGATAACACCTTTGCCACTCCCTACCTGCAACGCCCTCTCGATCTCGGCGCGGATATGGTGATTCACTCGACCACGAAATATCTGGGCGGACACTCGGATGTGATCGGGGGCGCGGTCATTACCAGTGATGCCGCCACCTACGAGCGGCTGAAGTTTTTGCAAAATGCCGTGGGCGCGGTGCCGGGTCCCATGGATTGCTTTTTGATCTTGCGTGGAATTAAAACGTTGGCGGTGCGAATGGATCGTCACGCCGACAACGCCTTAGCCGTCGCCCAGTTTTTATCCGATCATCCTAAAGTGAAAGAGGTGATCTATCCGGGCTTGAGCGATCATCCGCAATATGAGATCGCCAAGAAGCAAATGCGAAACGGCGGCGGCATGATCTCGTTCTTGCTGCATGGTACGGTAGACGATGCCAAACGACTCGCGGCGAAAACGAAATTGTTCGCGCTCGCCGAATCGTTAGGCGGCGTGGAATAGTTGATCGAACTTCCGGCGGCGATGACTCACCTCAGCACGCAAGGTTCGCCGTTGGAAGTGGATGCCGGTTTGATTCGCGTTTCGGTTGGCTTGGAGCATAAAGATGATTTGATTGACGATCTGAGGCAGGCGTTAGGCTAAAACAAAACTTCCGAAGTCGCACACACCGCGAAGACTTCGGAAGTTTGAAACCACACACTCGGTGTTTCCTTTATTTCCTCTTACCCCTTTATTTCCCTTTTATTCTCTTCCACTCCTCAAAAATTCTCTCCATCTGCGCTATATGCTCCGGCACATGACGATCATACACGTCGAGCCAATC
>JACRLA010000311.1 GCA_016215145.1 Chloroflexota bacterium | reverse complement strand
CGATCAACACATTCAATGTCAAGCGTAATTTTATTGGTTAGCACATCCTTGATTGTTAACATAGGTCACCTCTAATAACTATGTTACAAGATTGCCCGCGCTTCATCAAACTCGTCGGTTTGAGGCGCAGCTTCGTTAGGTAGTTACGACATAAAAAAGAATCAGCGTTCCTCAGCGAAGATCAGCGTCTTCAGCGTTCAAAGGTTTAAAAGCGGAACGGAGAACCGCCAGTAAAGCAAGTTGCCAACTTGCTTTACCACATCATCTATAATCGCCCCATGCGAGTCCTCATGCTCTCCAAAGCCTGCGTGGTCGGCGCCTATCAGCGCAAGTTGGAAGAGATCGCCGCGCACGATGATATTGAATTGACCGTTGCCGTCCCACCGGAATGGAAAGACGAGCGCGGCACATTGAAGCTAGAAAAAATCTACACACGGGGCTACCGCCTCGTCACCCAACCCATTTTATTTAATGGCAGCTTTCATCTGCACTTCTACCCGCGCTTCGAGTCGCTGGTTCGCCAAGTGCAGCCCGACGTGATTCACATTGACGAAGAACCCTACAACTTCGCCACCTTTCACGCCCTCCGCCTCGCCCAAAAATATCACGCTCGTACACTTTTCTTCTCTTGGCAAAATTTAAATCGCCGCTACCCCTTCCCCTTCAATGCCATCGAGTCTTACGTTTTGAATCACATAAACTACGCCATCTGTGGCAACCATGATTCAGTAGAAGTGTGGCGAAGCAAAGGCTACACAGGCAAAATAAAAGTCATCCCTCAATTCGGCGTTGACACCGATCTCTTTTCACCCCTTCACCCCTTCACCCCTTCATCCTTTCATCCCTTCACTATTGGCTATGGAGGCCGTCTTGTCAAAGAGAAAGGCGTCCACATCCTCCTCCACGCCTTCGCCCGCCTCAACGACCACTCACGATTAAAAATTCTTGGCTCTGGACCTCAACGTGATTCACTTGAACAACTTGCCCGCGATCTCAACGTCCGAGACCGAGTCGAATTCCTCAACTGGATTCCCTCGACCGAGACTCCGGACTTCTCCAGAAGCATTGATGTCTTTGTGTTGCCTTCACTCACCCAATCCAATTGGAAAGAACAATTTGGTCGAGCGTTAATAGAAAACATGGCTTGCGGCGTTCCCGTCATCGGCTCCACCTGCGGCGAGATCCCCAACGTCATCGGCGACGCGGGCTTAGTGGTGAAAGAGGGTGACGATCTCGAACTCGCCAACGCCCTGATTCGTTTGCGCGACGATCTCGATCTCCGAAACGATCTCGCCAAACGCGGGCGCGAGAGAGTGCTAGAAAAATTTACGCAAAAGAGAATCGCGGAGGAGACCGTCGGAGTATATCGAGAGTTAGTTAACGACAACACCTGACAGGTCTGCATATAGTTCAGCGGTCATTAAGTTCTGCAAGACCTGTCAGGTGTGTTCAAAAGCGTTCAAAGGTTTTCTCCTCTTTCCCCCATTTCCCTTATCTCCTTTCTTTCCTTTATAATCACCCTCATGTCCCATCGCGTTGCCCTCAACGCTCAACTCCTCTCCGGTCAACAATCGTATCGCGCCGCAGGAATCCATCGTTATATTTGCAGCCTCATCGAGCATCTGCCTGACGCCGATTCGCGTTTTGCTTACACGGCTTTCACTTCAAACACTGCGCCGACTCTCCATCCCTCAATCGCTGTTCAACACACATCGCTGAAAACCGAAAAACCCTTCACCCGAATTTTTTGGGAACAAGTGATGCAGCCGTTTGCCCTTCGCCGGTCGGGCGCGGAGTTGGTTCATTGCATGGCATTCGTTGCGCCGTTGGTGGCGGCGACCCCGTCGGTGGTCACCATTCACGATCTGTCGTTTCGCCGCGCGCCCGAAAGATTCCGTGGACCCCATCGCGCCTATCTTAATCTCTTTACCCAACTCTCTTGCCAACGCGCTCAACGCCTCATCGCCGTTTCTAAATTTACAAAACAAGAATTGATGGATGTCTACGGTGTGCCTGCTGAAAAAATTGATGTGGTGTATTCGGGTGTTGACCCTTGGTTCGCGCCGCCGATCCCCGAAGCGGTTGCCGCCTTCCGCGAGTTGCGCGGCTTGCCCGAAAAATTTATTTTGTACGTCGGCACGATTGAGCCGCGCAAAAATCTTTCTACCTTAATTCGCGCTTACGCCAAACTGCGACCCAACGGCGTGAAATTAATTTGCGCCGGTGGGCGCGGCTGGATGTACGAAGATGTTTTTCAAACGGTGGAAGAATTGCGCTTGAGCCGCGACGTGATCTTTCCGGGTTACGTCGCCGAAGATGATCTGCCGATGTGGTATGCGGCGGCGAAAGTGTTTGTCTATCCTTCGACCTACGAAGGTTTTGGTTTGCCGGTGATCGAAGCGATGGCTTGCGGCACGCCGACGATCACCACCAATGCTTCGTCGCTGCCCGAAGCGGCCGGCGACGCCGCTTTGCTTGTGCCGCCCGATGACGCTGACGCGCTGAGTGAGTCGTTGGCGCGTTTGCTCGATAGCGAGTCGTTGCGCGAAGAACTTTCGGGGCGCGGCATTAAGCACACCGATAAATTTACCTGGCTCGACACGGCGCGAGACACGGCGCGGGTGTATGCGAGAGCTTTGGGCTTATGACTGGACTCACGCAAGACAAGATGATTCCATCACGAATCCCACTACGCTTCGCTACGGGGACAACGTGTCACGAATGAGCGAATATCACGAATTATTTTTTTATTGTGGCTGCTTAGCGTCATTGCGAGGAGTGTTCTTTGCGACGAAGCAATCTCGTAGCGAGACCGAGATTGCTTCGCAAAGTGCGCTCGCAATGACGGGTCTAAGCCCAAGATGAAACACTCTCTCTCTCGCTTAATTTATCCCACGCTCGATTTTGTGTTGGTGTTAGTTGCCTCGGCCTTGGCGTGGTATCTGCGTTATCGCGTGCAAATTTTTGTCGCCGTCGAACCGGAATTTGACAGCACCATCAACCCCTACCTTATTTGGTTCACCTTCCTCGCCGCTTTTCTCACTCTCTATCTGGCGCTCAACGGCGGTTACTCGTTGCATCGCGGCAGGTCGCTCATCTCCGAAATTTTTTTGCTCGCCAATGCCACGCTGACCAGCATCGCTATCATCTTCGCCGTCACCTTTGGTCTGCGCCCGCTCGCCTATTCGCGCTTGATGTTTTTATACGACAGCATTTTGATCATGCTGATCTTGGGACTGACGCGACTCATTCGCCGCATTACTGAATCGCAATTGCGCCAGCGCGGCATCGGCGCGCGGCGGGTGTTGATCGTCGGCGTGGGCGACGTGGGTCTGGCGGTGATGCGGACGATGGTTGCCCGCGCCGATCTCGGCTACAACGTCATCGGCTTTGTGGATGACGACCCCACGCGCGGCACGACTGACATTGGCCGTTTCCGCGCATTAGGAAATTTAGATCGCATTGAATCGATTCTGACTGAAGAGAAGATCGAAGAAGTGATCATCACTCTCCCGTGGATGTATCAACGCCGCATCGCCAACTTGATCAACGTGTGCGAGCGGCGTGGCGTGCGCCCGCGCGCCGTGCCGGATTTATTCCAGTTCAACTTGAATCGGGTGGACGTGGACGACCTCGGCGGCATCCCCTTGATCGGCATCAAGGAATTAAATCTCTCGCCGCAAGCGCGCGCCGCCAAACGACTCATAGATATTTTGGCGACGGTGTTGATTATGATACCGGTGATTCCGTTGGGGGCGATCATCGCCCTCTTGATCCGACTCGATTCGCCGGGCCCCATTTTCTTTTCGCAAACGCGCATCGGTCAACATGGCAAGCCGTTTAAGATCATCAAGTTCCGCTCGATGAAGGTCGGCGCGGAAGAAGAGCGTGAGGCGTTGAAGGATCAGAACGAAGCGAGCGGTCCGCTATTTAAAATCAAAGATGATCCGCGCCGCACGCGCATTGGAAAATTCATCCGGCGCATGAGCATGGATGAACTGCCGCAATTTCTCAACGTCTTACGCGGCGAGATGAGCGTGATCGGTCCCCGCCCCGCCTTGCCCGAAGAAGTTGAAAAATATGAAGCGTGGCAAAAACAACGCCTCGAAGTTCTGCCCGGCATCAGCGGTCTGCCGCAAATTTCCGGGCGCAGTGATCTGACCTTTGACGAAATGTGTTTGCTGGATATTTACTACATTGAAAATTGGTCGCTCTCACTCGACCTGACCATCATGGCGCGCACCATACCGCATGTGTTGTTGGGAAGAGGAGCCTATTGAAAGGATGAATTATGAAGGATGAATTATGAACACCACGCGAGTCTTCATAATTCATCCTTCATCCTTCATAATTTGTCGAATGTCATTAGACCTCATCATCGGCGCACAATGGGGAGATGAAGGCAAAGGGCGCATCACCGATCATCTCGCCAAAAGCGCGAACATCGTCGCCCGTTACTCCGGCGGCGACAACGCCGGTCACACCGTCACCGTTGGGCGCGATATTTTTAAATTGCATCTGCTTCCGTCCGGCGTGATTCATCCTAACGTCGTCGGCGTGTTGGGCAACGGCATGGTGATCAACCCTCAACGATTGATCGAAGAGATGGAGACTCTCAAAGCGAAAGGCGTAGATGTCTCGCCGTCACGAATCAAAATCTCGTACGCCGCGCACCTCATCACTCCGGCGCACGTTGCGTTGGATAAAGCAAACGAGATTGCCTTGGGTCAAGGAAAAATCGGAACAACCGGGCGCGGCATCGGTCCGGCTTACACCGATAAAAACGCGCGGCGCGGACTGCGCGCCGAAATTTTTGCCGATATGGAATCTGCCGCCGACTTAGTGGAGACTCACGTCGCCCAAGCCAACTTGACTCTGGAAAGAATCTACGGGCAGCCGCCTCTGAAACCCAAAGCCGTCGCCGCCGAATTTGCCGAACACGCTGCGCGACTCAAACCGTATATCACCGACACCTCGCTCTATCTTCATCACGCGCTTAAAGAAAACAAAAATGTTTTAGCCGAAGGCGCGCAAGGTTCGCTGCTCGATATTGATCACGGCACGTACCCTTACGTTACTAGCTCATCGCCCACTACCGGCGGCGCGTTCACCGGTCTCGGCATCGCGCCGCAATTCACGCGGCGAGTCATCGGAGTGACCAAAGCATTTCAGACTCGCGTCGGCGAAGGTCCCTTCCCCACCGAAGCCTTTGGCGCAGAAGCAGAACGCCTGCGCGGCACAGGCGCGAATCCTTGGGACGAATTTGGCACCACGACGGGTAGACCGCGCCGATGCGGTTGGATCGATCTGGTGTTGCTGCGTTACTCGGCGCGCGTCAACGGACTGACCGAATTAGCGATCACCAAGATGGATGTGTTGTCGGGCTTGAGTCAGATCAGGTTGTGTGTGGCGTATCGCAAAGAAGGAAAAATCTACGAAGAACTTCCGTTGGGTCCTTCGCACTTGGCGGGATGCGAGGCGGTATACGAGGACGTGAAAGGGTGGTCAGACGATGTGAGCGGCGCGCGCGCGATAAACGATCTGCCTCAAGCCGCGCGCGAATATTTAAATCGCCTTGAAGCGTTAATCGGTTTGCCGATCAAGATGATCTCGGTGGGACCCGAAAGGGAGCAAATAATCATTAAAGATTAAGGATTAAAGATTGAACGCCAAATCTTTAATCCTTAATCTTTGTTCCCTACAGTTTTTTCTTCGTCGTTTTTCTCGTCGCCCGTTTCGGTTTTTCTTCT
>JACRLA010000342.1 GCA_016215145.1 Chloroflexota bacterium | reverse complement strand
CATAACGGCGGGCGCAAGTACTGGCTCGTTCCGGGTGGGGGGCTTGAAGATGGCGAAGACGAAGTGGCGTGCGTGATTCGTGAAATGCGCGAAGAGACAAATCTTGATGTGCGCGTGGAGCGTTTGTTGTTTGATGAAGAAGGAATTCCACTGGGCGTGTATAAGCAACTGAAGACGTTTCTTTGCACGCCTCTCGGCGGCGAAGCAAAACCCGGCTATGAACCTGAAGAGGAAGCCTCAAGCGTATATGGCATTACTGATATTGCTTGGTTTGATCTGCGTGATGAGTCGGGGTGGGATGAGGTGATGAAGTTGGACGAGATCACCTATCCACAGGTGAAGAGGATACAGAAGGTGTTGGGGTATTAAGAAATGTATTTTCTCGCTCTTGCTGTCAACGAATAGGGAACGAATAAACGAATATGCGAGTGCGCCGCCATTCGTTTACGCGAAGCGGTTGGAAATTCGTTGACAGAACTGCCTCCCCTATTTCCCCTCTTTCCCTTTATCTCCCTTTCGCTTTATCAATTACTTCCGCTATCGCATCCCACGCCAACTTACGTTTGAAATCTTCGTCGAGCGGTAACGGGCGCACCTTTGCGCCGTCGCTGCGTGGTTTCTCTTTTGTCAGCCACGTATATTTATCGCTCAAACCCCAAGTCAATACGGCGATCACATTCGGCTCGTCCAGAGTCGTTGAAAGAAAGGATTTGTAGGCATCGGCAACGGCGATGTCACGCGTTGCTACGTCTCTGGGTAATTTTTGATCAGTCACGTCGAGTTCGGTGATCATGATTTTCAATCCTAAGACAGACACATCGCTTAGGAATTTTTTGAACGTCGCCGCCTTGAACAGTTTGAATGTATCTGCGTCGAGATGGGCTTGAATGCCGAGCGCGTGGATCGGAATCTTTTTTGTCTTGAGCCGTTCTAATAATTTCAAAATTGCCTTGCGCTTCGCTTCGTGGTCGGGTGTGTCGAGTTCAACTCCAAAATCATTGTAGGTCAATAGAGTTTTGTTGTCGCCGCTCGCCGCCGCTTTGAAAGCGGTCTCGATGTAATCATCCCCGAGTAGCTCAAGCCATTTCGTTTTTCGCAAGCCATCATCGCGTTTATCGGGCGGGTGGATCGCTTCGTTCACCACGTCCCACGAGTGCATCTTGCCAGCGAAGTGCGCCATCGTCAGCGTGATGTGTTGAGTCAAAACCGCTTCGGCATTTTGCTTGGTTACTTTGTTGTTGAACCAATCGGGCAATGCGCTGTGCCAGACGAGTGTGTGACCGCGAAAGAGCATATTGCTTTCTTTGGCAAAGTTGTAGAGCGCATCGGCTTTGCTGAAATCAAATTTATCAGTGTCATTCGCCGGACGGATCGTGGACCACTTCAACTCATTTTCGGGGACAAGGATGCCACACTCTTCGGCGAACTTTCGTTTGAAGGCAGAGTCGGCGAGACCGTTGCTGCCCATTGCCGCGCCGAAAATTAAATTTTTTATCTTCGCTCGCTCGTGCAATCCAAATGCGGGCGGCAGGGGTGTGGGTGTGGCAGTAGGTTTCGGCGTTGGAGTGGGTTCAGGCGGCGAGGTGGGCGTGCGCGTGGCAAGTGAAGGCAAATTGGGAATGGATGTTGGCAAGGCATCACACGCGCTCGTCACAGCGAGAACGGCGGCTTTTAAAAATTGTCGGCGGGAAAAATTTTTCATAGACGACACTCATCTTCAACGGATTTTAATCGGATAAACGGATACGTCACGCGATCTCATCCGTTTATCCGCTTTCTTATCCGTTGAAGAACAGCATGGATCACTTTACGCAACGACGATACGCAATATGCATTCCGCCATTTGCCTTCTTCATTATAACGGTATAATTCGCGCCGTGCTTTCTCTCCCCATTCTCTTTCACTTCAACCAACACTTTAATCAATACGCCGAGATCGCCAGCAAAGTTTGTTATCGTAACTTGCTAAAAGTTTTGCGATCTCATCCGTCAACAAAATTCAACATTCATATTTCGGGAACGTTGATCGGCGCGCTGAAGTGGCTCGACCCCGAACCATTAGAAATAATCCGCGATGGAATCAAAGACGGGCAGTTTGAGATTCTTGGTTCGACCTACGCTCAGAACATTCCTTACTCAAGCGATGATTGGGACAACGCGCGACAAATTGAATTGCATCGTGAAGTCATCAAAGACACATTCGGCGTAGAGCCAACCACGTTTTGGAATCCAGAACGATGTTGGCGTGGGTCGCTGATTCCGATGATTAAGGATGCGGGGTATGAACGGACGTTGATCGAAGACGGCATCTTGCGCGGTGGCGGCGTCACCGCCCAAAACGTGATCGCCGCAAAATTCGGAACGCACTCGTTGATCGTGATCCCCGATGATGAAACGCTGAAACACAAATTTAATTTTGCGGCGTGGTTCGGGCGCGAGAGTCAGTTGTTGAACTATCTGCAAAAAAATGAGGCGTGCTTGGCGTATGCCGAAGACGCCGAAGCGATGGGCTTATGGGGCTGGGAGCGCGGCGTAGACCCAACACACACTTGGAAAAATTTAGATCATCTGTTGACCACTCTCGAATCGCAAAATGGAATCAAGTTGATTCACTTTGCTGATGCGCCCGCGCCGCAACAAATTATTGAATCGATCCCCGACGGCAGCGCGGCGTGGATGAATGCTTCGCTCAAGCGCGATGATGCGCCGTATCACGAAGACGGTTACGCCGATTGGTTCGACTTCAACAAACGCTCGCCCAAGTTGACTCATTTCAAGCAAACGTATTCGATCATTCGCTCACGCATTCAAGAAGTGAAAGCCGCCACGCACGGCGCGCAGCAATTGAAACGCGCCGCGCTCCACGCCTTCCTCTCGAATCAATACGAGTATGGCTGCATCGGCATCGGCGGGTTAAATTATATGGGTTGGGAAAACGCGCGCACCGCCGTGCCGATTGCCCTCGCCGCGAAGTTTGCCGACGAGCCGAAAGAATTTGTGTTGATCGAAGATTGCAACGGCGACGGCTCCGACGAAGTGTTGATCAGCGACGGCAAGCAGTTGTTGATCGTCACCGCGTACGGCGGGCGTTTGTTGTATTGGTTCGATCTCGGAAGCGGCAGACAATTTATCGGAAACCAACTGCCGGTGTTGATGACTGATTATCACGGCGATGGCGGCTACCCAAAGGTGATGCCGACTCTCGCGCGGTGGCTTCCCGATTCCTCTTCAACAGAATTAACAGATGTGATGCCGCCGACTCCGTTTGGTAAATTTTTCCCCGAATGGGTTTGGGATGGCGAACCGGCTCCGT
>JACRLA010000359.1 GCA_016215145.1 Chloroflexota bacterium | reverse complement strand
TTCAGCGTGATGCCTTTAAGATCGCCGATGCCGTCGCCGTTTGAATCATAAAAACTGCGGACGAAAATTTCATACATCACCACGTCACGAAACCAAGCGGGAGATTGGATCGCCGTGAGAGCTGAGGTGGGCGACGGTGATGGCTTGATGCGCGGAGTCGGCGGCACCTGAATCGTCGGGGTTGCCGCCAGCGTCGGCGCAACGGTGGAGGTCGGTTGAGCTGTGATCGCCGGTGAGGCACAGGAGGTGAGAAGAATTGTGAGAGCGAAAATTGCGTTGTGTGATTTCATAATTTGTTTTTTCTGTAGGGGCAACCTTTACGGTTGCCCCCTGTGGGCGAGGGTATACGGGCGAGGGCAAGCCTCGCCCCTACGAGACGAATATCGTTTCAATCCCGCGCCAGACCTCATCGCGCCAAGAGGGCCAGTTGTGACCGCCACCGTATTCACGATACGTTACGTCGTAACCTTTACCGATCAATAGATCGCGCATTCGCGGATTCGATCCCATCAAATAAGGAAAATCGTATTTGCCGATGTCCATCCAAATCTTGATCGATTCTTTGGGATTGAAGTTGACCAGATCGAGAATCGCTGACGTGTCGCCGTCAAGCGGAAAGCCGCCCGATTGGCTGATGACTTTGCCGAAGATGTGCGGCAGGCGAAGCGCGGTATAAAGCGAAATGAGTCCGCCCATAGATGCGCCGAGAGCGGCGTGCACGCCTTCGTCGTTGAGGAGATTGAGATGCTTGCGCGCCAAAGGCAGAACGATATGCGTCAGAAGATTTACTGTGGCGTCGTTGCAAGCGTATTCGATGAAGCGATTCTCCGCGCCGCCGTTTTCGATCATCGCCAACGCCACCGGACGGATTCGTTTTTGGGCGATGAGGTTGTCAATGATGTTTGGGAGATGGGCGCGTTTCAAATAGTCTTCGCCATCAAAGACGACGATGAGAGGGCAAGGGTCAGAAGTCGGGGGACGATAAAGATGAACGAGGCGACTGGGAGTGGTGATGAGACGCGGCGCAGAAATTTTGTGATGAGTCACTTTGCCGCGCGGCGCAGATTGATCTCGTTTGAACAGAGTCGTGGGCGCGGCGTCGGGCATATAAAAATAATTGTTGAACGCGCCGATTCCGTTGGGGGTGAGTGGCTGGGGGTTGAGGCGATCACGGAGACGGCGCCCGCGCTGAACAAAGGCATATTCCATGTAAGCGTCGCGCGGGAGAGTCAGGGTGTGAGTCCAAAAATTTTTCGCGGCGTGCGCAGAACGCATGAATCGAATCGCGCGCTTGATCTCCCAATTATTAAAATCACCGATGAGGAACGGCGCGGACGAACCGCGCCATTCAAAGAGGGCTGTATCGTTTTCGATCTTCATAGAAGAAAGAAACCCGCTTTCTTGAAGAAAGCGGGTTTCGGTGAAATCATTTCACGCTGCCAATCGTCAAGCCGCTGACGATCCATCGTTGGGCTAAAAGATAGACGACGGCAACAGGCGCGGCGACGAGCAGCGCCATCGCGGCGAATCGTGACCACGGCACATCGCTAGAGAAGGGACCGGTCATGTTGTAGAGCGACATCGCCAATGTGAAATCTTGGGGTTGATTCAAAAATTGCCACGAGATGGCGAACTCTGTCCAGCCACTGAGGAAGCTGAGGAAGGCGGTGACGGCAATCGCCGGAGTGGCGAGGGGCAGGATGATCAAAAAGAAAAGTTGATTCGGGCTGGCGCCGTCAATGCGCGCCGCTTCTTCCAGTTCACGCGGGATGGTGTCGAGGTAGCCTTTGAGATTCCAAATTGCAAATGGGAGTTGACCTGAGGTGAGGGCGAGACCCACACCCCACAACGAGTTTCGCAAATTAAAAATGATGCGTCCTGTTTCGGGATCGGAGAACGACGCGCGGTTAAGCAAGACGAAGAGCGGCGCGATGCTGGCGATGGACGGCAGCATCAACACGGTGATGACGGTGAGCATGAGTGAGCGTCGCCCGCGAAAATCAAAACGCGAGAAGGAGTAGGCTGCCAAGATCGCTACCGCGACGGCGAAGAGCGAAACGCCGCCCGCGAGTTTAAGTTGATTGATGGCAAGTTCGGTGAAGGTGACAGGGTTGGCAGTCGGCTTGTCCATCACTTTCAAATAGGCGTCGAAGGACGCGCCCGGCGGAATCAAATTTAATTCCGTTGGGCGCGAGAGGTTACGCGGGTCGAGTGACATGCTGATGATCCACAAGACGGGAAACAAAACAGAGAAAGCAACAAGCAACGCCAACGCTTGCAGAACAAGTTGCTTCCACCAAGGAAGTCCTCTTTCAAATGTCATAGCGCTCTGTTCCTTTCGTGATGGCGTTGGTGAGCAGCGTGAGACCTAATAAGATGAAGAAGATAAGCACCGAGAAGGCGGCTGCCACTCCGTAGAGTTGTTGGGCGTTGACGATCTTGAATGCTTGCGTCACCAAAATTTCCGTCTGCCCCAATGGTCCGCCGCGCGACATCATGTAGATGAAATTGAAAAGGTTGAAGGTGGTGATGATGCCGTACATCGCGGCGGGCACCATCGCCGGACGGATGAGCGGCACGGTGATGTTGAAAAATTGCTGCACGCCGCTGGCGCCGTCAATGGATGCCGCCTCGTAAAGATCGCTGGGGATGCTTTGTAACGCGCCTGTGGCAACAATCGTCATGAAGGGCCAGCCCAGCCAGATGTTGGCGATGAGCATGGCATAGAATGACCACGGCAAGGGCTGCCACGGCAAAAACAAAGCAAAAGGCGGATCGAGTGACTCGAACCAACGAATGCGAAAGACTTCAGGCGGGATGTTGAAGAGTCCGCCGAGAGAGATCATGCCTAAGGTGATGGCGCCATTGGTCTGGTCGAACATATTGCGCCAGACGGTGGCGATGACCAGAGTCGGCAACACGATGGGGAGAATGTAGATGGCGCGATATACGCCTTTGAACCACAAACCCTTTGTGTTAAGCAACACGGCGATCAACACTCCCGTCACAACGTGGATCGGCACGTTGGTGAATGTCCAAATTAAATTGAAGGAGAGAATTCGCACGAAATCAAAATTGGTGACTTTCGCCGAGAGCGCGCCGCTTAAGATGTCTATGTAATTCTTCAAGCCTACCCACTCCGGCGGATCGGAATTGATACGCAGGTTGGTGATGTCGTAACTGGTGAAGGACATCCACACTTGATACAAGAGTGGATAGAAGGTGATCACGCTCATGATCACGAAGGAGGGAATAAGATAAAGATAGGCGGCGCGGACGTAGGTTGTCCGCATCCACCATCGCCCAAAATCACTTGGCTCGCTGTTAGAAGTGTTAATCGCCATAGTGTTTCCTCTCTATCAAAAAACCCGAAGGGTCTAAAAGACCCTTCGGGTTTGTGTTGCACAAAAACTTATTTGCCGTTGGCTTTGTTCATCAATCCGCAGGCTTCCTTCACACCATCTGCCGGTGTGGCTTTGCCTTCGAGAACTTTGGTGAACATATTGCCAAAGGGTTCCCAGTAGTTGCCGAACTCTTTGCTTTGCGGTCGGGGGAAACCATCCGCAGAGGCTTTGGCAAACGCCGCCACGAGCGGGTCAGCCGAGGTGACGTCTTTGCGAATCGGAACGTGACCCGCGCCGTCGGTGTACATCTGCGACGATTCTTTGCTGACGAGTTGCAACGCCGTCGCCACGACAACGTCTACGTTCTTGACATTCGGGTTCACGTAGAAACCGTCAATGCCGTTGAACGGGCTGGCTTTGCCTTTAGCGCCGGTGGGCATTGAGACCACGCCGAGTTTATCGCCGAGGTCTTTCTTGTAATCGCCGAGAGCCCAAGGACCATTGACCATCATCGCCACTTTGCCTTGGCGGAATGGAGTCTCAAACTTGCCGTAGTCGGCTTCCAACGCTGCTCCAGCTTTCTTCAGGTCGAGCAGATATTGCATGGCATCTGCGCCGCCGGTGGTGTCGAGAACGCACTTCTGGCTGTCGTCTAACAACTTGCCGCCGAAGGAACCGAAGAAACCATAGTCGTGATAGGCGCCGATGAAGAGGTTGAGCGACTTGCCGCCTTTGACCGCCGCCAACAGTTCGTCGGTGGTCGTCGGGGCTTTGTCAATCAAGGATTTGTTGTAATACAACGCAACGGCTTTGGCTGATTCCGGAATACCATAGAGCTTGCCGTCCACTTTCATTCCGTCCACGGAGTTCGGGGCAAAATCGCCGAGCTTGCCATCGAGCTGCTTGCTGACATCGAGAATGAGCTTGCCGCGAGCGAGGTTGCCGAGATCATCGTTGGGGGCAACGAACATATCGGGACCGGCGCCGGAGGCAACTTCGGTCTTGTACTTGTCGAAGATTTTGTCGAAGGGCACTTGCAAGACGTTGAGCTTGAGATCAGGATTCTTCGTCTTGACTGCCGCCACGATCTTGCCCAGTGTGGCTTCTTCAGCGCTGCCGGTGGAATACGCGTGCCACAGAGTCACTTCGCCTTTGATGCCGACCGGTTTCGGTGCTTCTGTCGGTTTGGGGGCTTCGGTGGGTTTGGGCATAGCGGTTGCCGCGGGGGCGGCTGTCGGCGGAACTGCGGTGGGTTTGGGCGCTTCCGTTGTGGGGGTCGCGCAGGCTGTCAATACCAGCGCAAAGATCGCCAGCATGGACAACACGGTGAAAAGATTCTTTTTCATTTTAGTATTCTCCTCCAAGAGAATTTTGAACATAGACTGCTGATTTATCGAAACGGTACTGGGTGATTAAAACAATTAATCTATTTATGTTGATC
>JACRLA010000358.1 GCA_016215145.1 Chloroflexota bacterium | reverse complement strand
TACTTCGCCCACTTTAGATGAGGTAAGGATAATTGGCACGCGCCACACGGTTTGTTTGCCAAAGACAAGAGTTGGTTCGCCACCCACTAGCATATTACCTACTTCACTGACAACCCATGCCGTGACTCGCCGCCGAGCTGTTTGCGAGTCTATATTGATGGTGGCATCAATAGAAATGACGATGTTGAGTGTATGCGCGTCGCGCACCCCGCCGCCCGTTAGAGAAATTGTGGTTTGTGTCATGGTCGGAACTCCTTACTTGAGGATAAACGAGAGCGATTGATTTAGCAATATGCAAAATTAATAGCTACTCGACTACCAGATCACTCGACTATAATACGCCCCATCTCACTCACCGTTTAGAAAGGTCTTCACAATGTTTCGCCGTCTCACAGCGTTCTCTCTCGCGCTCACATTTATTCTCGTTGCCTGCGGTGCTGATCCAACACCGTTGCCGACGGTCTCCGCGCCGCCGGTTGTTAAGATCACACCCGGCGTGCCGCCGACTGCCACTCAACCCCCTGCGCCTGCCGCCACTGCCGCGCCCACCTCCACCCCGGCGGTTGTCATGGGTCCCGATTCGTATCCGGCAGGGATCAATCCACTCACAGGTTTATCTATCACACCAGCGTTGCAAGCCCGCGTTCCGGTAGCGATCAAAGTCGCCAACTATCCGCGTGTGGCGCGTCCTCAAAGTGGCTTGTCACTCGCCGATTTAGTTTTTGAACATTACACCGAAGGCGGCACGACTCGCTTCACCGCCGTCTTCTATGGCAATGATGCGCCGCGCGTGGGACCGATCCGCTCGGCGCGTTTAATAGACACCGTCATCCCCGAAATGTTTAAAGGCGCGTTGGTTGCTTCGGGTAGCTCGACAGGCGTGTTGCGGAAATTAAGTTTCAAAGATTGGTACAAGCTCGTCGTCGCCGAATCCACCGGATTCAAATGTCCGCCTATATGCCGCGAAGGTGACGACACAAATTCTGTTTACACTTCTACCGAAACAGTTCATAAAGCCTTAGCCGATAAGGGGCTCGACAAATCGCAGTTGACCTCGGGGTTTACATTCCACGCCATCACACCCGCTGGCGGCGCCCCCGCGAAACAGATCCGCATTGATTACAGCGGCGAGCTGCACACCGAGTGGCGTTACAACGCTGTCTCGGCAAAATACGAACGCTGGATTGACACTTCGCCCACCGATTTGATCGCCCATTTTGATAAAGCGACCAATCAACCGATCACGGCGGCTAACGTGATCGTACTGTTCATCAATCACGTCGTGGACTCCACCATCCCAGAAGATTTCGACACCGATGGACTCACCGGACACTTCAGCACCGAGATTCAATTGTGGGGCAGCGGACCGGCGTGGATCTTCCGCGATGGGCAGCGGTACGAAGGCACTTGGGTGCGCCCCAAGATCGATCAACCTTTTGTCATCGTGGATAAATCTAACAAACAGATTCCCTTGAAGCCCGGCAATAGTTGGATTCAAATGGTCGGTCTGTTTAGCGACAAGACAGCCGGCAGCGACACCATCATTAAACACAAGTCGCCAGTGGATAAAGGCAACATCCCCACCGCAGTTCCAAGCGCAACGCCGAAACCATAGTTTTATCTTCAACGGATAAGAAATCGGATAAGCGGATGAAACCGCGCGGCGTATCCGTTTATCCGTTTAAAATCCGTTGAAGAAAAACGTAGCAATGAACCCCTCCTCTCTCCCCTCCCTCTCAGATCGTTTGCGCGTGTGGGCAGAGATGATCGCCTCACTCAGTCTGCGCTCCGACGACTCGTCCACCACATTTAAAATTCTGGCGGAAGGCGCGTGCCGTCTCTTGGGCGCGGAACTCGCCGCGCTCCTCACCACACTCGAACCTGCCGTAGTAGAGATCGGCGCGCTGGCAGGTGTGTCTCCCGAAGACATTCCGTTGATCGAAACAGTGTTGAGCGGAAACACTATCGAGGGTCCGTTCAAACTTGAAAAAGAAAGCGGCGCGTTGTCGCAAGTGTATTTTGAAAGAAGCGATCTCGTTGCTGCCGAGCTTCCCACCGCTGGCTCAAGTTTTGCCGCCTCTGCCGCGCTGCAGCACTCGCTGAGTCAAAAGCTCAATTTAAGATCATGGTGGATATTGCCGTTGGCGACATCCCCTGAGGAGGATTGTGTGGGGCTGATCATTCTGGGACGATCTACGGTGACGCCGCCAACCGCTGATGATCGTTTACTCTCTTCTGCCTTTGTGGCGCAGGCGGCAGCCTCGATTAAAAATGCGCGACAATTTGCTTTGACCGAAGCCGGACAACAAATGACCGAGACGGCAGGTGTGACTCTCGATCTCTCCGAAGTTGCGGCGCGCGTGTTGGAGTTGGCGGCTCAACTGATTGTGTGTGATAGCGCGGCGTTGTTCTTGCGCTATGGCGACGTGATGCGAGTCTATGCGGTCTATCAACTTCCGAATGAGTTGATCGGCGCGGAGATTAATCTTTCTAACCCATTACTGACTCAGATGATCGCCACGCGCACGCCAATGTATTTGACAGATGCCCAAGCCGATGCTCGCTTCGTTCAAATTCTCAAGGTGCCGCAGGTTCGCGGTTGGCTCGCCGCGCCGTTGGTGATCGGCGAGCGTGTGATCGGGCAAATTTCGTTTTATTCGAAACGGGTCGGGCGCTTTGGCGCGGGTGAGGCGCGTTTGCTAAACGCCTTTGCGCGGCAGGCGGGCTTGGCGTTAGAAAATGCTCAGTTGTATCACGAAGCGACTCATCACTTGCAGCAAATGGCGATCTTAAATGAGATCGCCGCCGCTGTCGTCTCGACTCCCGACTTCAACGAGTCGATCCATCAGGTGGTGGAAGCGTTGAAGCGCACGCTGCATTACGAGATTGTCAATTTATGGATGATGAATGAGGCGGGCGATCAATTAATATTAAGTGCGCCAAGTGTTGATGCCCAAACGGATACGATCCGTTTGGGGCAGGGCGTGAGCGGGCAGGTGGCGGCGAGTGGCACGGCGATATGCGTGGATGATGTGCGGTTGTATGCCGGGGCAAAAGTTGTTTCGCCGGAAGTGCGCTCGCAAGTGTGTGTGCCGATCCGCATTGGCAGACGGATGATCGGTGTGATAGATGTGCAGGGGTCGGAGTTGGCGGCGTTTAGCGATGACGATGTGTATGTGTTGAGCATCGCTGCTGGACAGTTGGCGCGGGCGTTGGAGAACGCGCGCACGATGCGCGATCTGGCGGTGAGTCTGGATCAACTTAAACAAGCGCAGGCGCAGTTGGTTCAGTCGGGAAAGTTAGCGGCAGTCGGGCAATTAGCGGCGGGTGTGGCGCACGAGATCAATAATCCTTTGACGACGATTGGCGGCTTCAGCGAAATTGTTTTGCGTGAATTGCCTGACGATTCGGCTTTACGAAACGATGTGCAGTTGATCTTGCGCGAAGCGCAGCGCGCGCGCGACGTGGTGCGCCGCTTGTTGGATTTTGCGCGGCAGTCGGAGCCTCACCGCAATTCTGTTGATCTCACTGAACTGGTGCGTGAGATGGTGAGTTTGATGCGGAGTGCGGCTTCGGTGCGAGACGTGACTGTGGAAGAGCATTATGCGCCCGAACTTCCATGGGCAAGCGTGGACGCTAACCAGTTTAAGCAAGTTGTGTTAAATTTGTTGAACAACGCGGCGCAGGCAATGCCTAAAGGTGGAACTCTGATGATCAGTGTTGGGGCAGCAGTTCGGGAGACCAAGCGCGGGATAGAGATCAAAGTTAAAGATAGCGGAGTCGGCATCCCCCGTGAAAATTTGGAGCGCATCTTCGAGCCGTTCTATACAACTATACAACAAAATCACCGGATGAGGGAACGGGTTTAGGTTTAGCGGTGAGCTATCGCATCGTGCGTGAGCATGATGGCGTGATTGACGTGGTGAGTGAAGTGGGCGAAGGGACGACGTTTACGGTGTGGGTGCCGAATGGCTGATCGAATCTTAATCGTTGACGATGATCCCGGCGTGGTCGCTTTGTGCGAGCGATTGCTGACTCACGCCGGTTACGAGGTGGCGAGTTCGATGCGTCCGCAGGATGCTCTGCGGATGATGCGCGCCCAACATTTTGATCTGCTGCTGTTGGATATTCGTATGCCGGAGATGAGCGGCTTTGAGTTGATGCAGGTGGCGCGCGAGCGCGACCCCGAATTGGCGATTGTGATTATCACCGGACACGGCACGATTGAAACGGTGGTGCAGGCGTTACAAATTGGCGCCGAAGGTTTTGTGTTGAAGCCGTTTGAATCGGGGGTGACGCTGGTGCAAAGTGTGCGCGAGGCGTTGATCAAGAGTCGGCAAGCCCGTGAAGCGGCGCGTTCTCGCGCGCTGCGCCCGTTGTTTGAGGTCAGTCAATACTTGCTGGCTGAAACCGATCCGCAGCGTTTGCGTTCGATGATCGTGGCTTCGATTCAAGGACACTTCGGGGCAACGTGTGCCGGACTATATAACGTGGGCGCCGATCAAACATTGCACTTGGTTTCAAGTCAGGGCTTCCCGGAAAACTTTCCGCAAACCGCGTTGATCGGCGCCGATAGCGGATTGCCGGGGCGGGCGGTTGCCTGGTCGCTGCCGTTGTGGGTGACGATGGATATGCCCGGCGACCCGGCGTTGCTGCGCGATCTCGAAGCGGCGCAGATCACTTCGGCGTTGTGCGCGCCGCTCATCCGGCGTGGTCAGCCGACGGGAGCGATCATCGCCGGCAAGGGCAAGGCGGCGAATGTCGCCTCGTTTCGTGAAGGCGATCTTGAATTGCTGACGATCTTCGCCGGTCAAGCGGCGGTGGCAATGGAGAACTCCGGACTGTATGCCGAATTGCGCGAATACGTGAAGCGCATCGAAGACTCGCATCAACAACTTATTCAAGTGGAGAAGCTCGCCGCGCTGGGGCGGTTGGTGGGCTCGATTGCTCACGAAGTTAACAACCCGCTGCAAGCGATTCAAAATTGTTTGCATCTCGCCGAACACAAAGATTTGGCAGAGGCAAAGCGCAAGATGTATCACGATCTCGCCGCCGAAGAAGTGACGCGCCTGATCAAACTGGTGCGCGATATGCTTGACTTGTACCGTCCGACGGCGGCGGATTTCGCCTTGACCGATCTCAACACGTTATTAGATGAAGTGTTGACCCTTGCCGAGAAACCGTTGCGCGATAAAAACGTGGCGATCAAAAAACAGTATCGCAAAGACCTGCCGTCGGTTCCGGTGGTGCGCAACAACCTCAAGCAAGTTTTTCTAAATTTAATTCTCAACGCCGGAGATGCTATGCCCAATGGCGGCAGGCTGACGCTCAAGACGAGTCTGAGTCGGGACAACAAACATCACGTTGCCCAAGTTTCATTTATAGATAATGGCGTGGGCATCGCGCACGAATCTCGCGCTAAATTATTTGAACCGTTCTACACCACGAAAGCACAAGGCACGGGTTTGGGTCTGGCAGTCAGTTACAGCATTGTCGAAGCGCACGGGGGGCATATTCAAGTGGAAAGCGTGGTCGGTTCGGGGTCAACATTCACCGTGCAGTTGCCGTTGGAGAGAGATGTGGATGAATCATAGCGCGGTTACACCGCAAATGAACAATGAACAATGAAACAATAGACATTATCGGAAATAATCCACAGATTTCGCAGATTACACAGATTGTAAAAAAATCTGCGGAAATCTGTGCAATCTGTAGATAAAATTCTTGGCAATACTTATTCCCGATAAAGTCTAATGAACAAAAATCTTCGCGGTTGGTTTAAAAAGAAATACTACAAGCGGATGTAGGTAGCGAATCCGTTTACGCGAAGCGGACTTAAAATCCGTTGAAGATATGATTATTGAAAGGGAATCAAAAATGACCGCTCCTACAGTTTTAGTAGTGGATGATGAAAAAGCAATGCGCCTCTCGCTGAGCGAGATTCTCACGCTCGATGGTTGCGAAGTGCAGATGGCTGCTTCCGGTGAAGAGGCGTT
>JACRLA010000357.1:2001-10241 GCA_016215145.1 Chloroflexota bacterium | reverse complement strand
GTTAGGTGGTTGGGTGGTTAAGTGGTTGGAGATTTTCTGATTGCGGATTGCGGAATGCGAAAAGCATTTTGAAATTTGAAGTTTGAAGTTTGGGATTTGGGTTTTTGGGATTTGGGATTTTGTTCATTGTCTCATTGTTCATTTGTCACTGTCTTCAAGCCATTTACTCAACTTATCAATCCCCACCACCGCCAACACTGTCGCGCCGATAGGGATGATCGCGACAAAGATACATGCCATCCCGCCCGCAAGACCGAGCCAGCCGTACGAATACGGAATGAAGATCGCGCCGACCAGAAAAATCACAACCGCGAATCCGATGACGATGTTGCGAAGTATGCTGTAGTTGGTGCGGCGATAATCGGTGGGGGGCTTTTGGCTCATGGGGCAGGCAGGCGGTTGGTTTTTTTAGGAGAGGTTTGTGAGGGCTTAAGACTTTCGCTCGCCATCATTTTCTCACAAATAATTTTTAGAGTCTTCCAATCTTTGCGCGAGAGGAAGATGTAGGCTAACTGCGACAAAATTTTTGCCTCAACCTTTGCGCCCATTACGTAATCCGTATAGGCGTTGAGCGACTCATCATCCGTGCGTTTCGCTTTCAGAAAACTGTTGACGAGCTGTATCAGGAATTTATCGCGATCCACTTCGGCGGCGCGCGCGGCGGCATTCAGTTTCTTGTTCTCCATCACTTGCACCGCGATCTTTTTTATCGCGCCGACAAATTCTTCCGGCGTGAACGGCTTGAGCAAATACTCTTTCACGCCGAGCGACATCGCTTTCTTCAACAATACATTCTCGCCTTCCGACGACATGATCATACACGCCGTGTGCGGACTCACTTTGCCAATATCGCGGATAGCCGTCAGCCCATCTTTGCGCGGCATGTTAATATCTATCACCGCCACGTCGGGCTTGAGATACTCTGCCATCTCCACCGCTTCCACGCCGTCTTTGGCAATGCCGACGATCTCAAAACTTTTTTCATCGGCGAGCATCATCCGCACCGAGCGGCGAAACTCGGCGGCGTCATCGGCAATGAGAACACGAAGGGTGTTGGTAGGCATAGTGAGATTGTAAAACGTTTCGGGTGATCTGCGAATAAAAATTTCGTGGATTGTAGCGTAGATTTGAAAACGATGTATCACGCCGATTCGGGCAGTGTGAGAATCACTCGCGTAAACTTCGCCGACTCACTCTCCACGTTTAACGATCCGCCCACAATCGCCATCATGGTGTGATGAAGTGATAGACCGTGACCGCTGTGATCGGTGCTGTTGGATTTAATACCCACGCCGTCATCCTCAATGAGGATCGTTAACCCCTCGCGCCCATTCAGTTCGATGCGAAGATTCAAAGGGGATGCCGACTCGGCTCCCCGCCCGTAGCGCGCCGCATTGCGGATCGCTTCGCGCGCGGCGCAGAACAAAACTTCCGCCGTCAACGGCGGCATCCCCTTAGATCGTTGTTCGGCTTTTGGATCGATCTGCCAAATCACCGAATCAAACGCGCTGCCCAACTCATTCTTCATCGTCTCTTGCATTGCGCCGATCAATCCCAACGTTTCTACATCCATCGTGATGGCGCGTGGAACGCCGCGCAGCAGATCAGAAATTTGACGATGGGTGTGGGTGAGGGCGGTGATGGTTGAGGCGATATTTTTTTCGTTGTTCAACATCAACATCGCCGCGTGGATGTTGGGCAGAATGTCATCGTGCAGCACGCGCCGCGTCTGACGATCCATCACCTGACTCTCGGCGAGACGTTGACGTTGAAGCGTGAGCAAACGCTGCGCCGTTTCTGCGCTGGCGCGCATGTCAATCAGTCGCTCGCCGGTGGCGCGGGCGATCTCGATTTCTTCTTGGGCATACAAACCGCCACCGTTCTTCTCGCCTAACAACAATACGCCGATCAACCCGCGCTCACTCCACAACGGCACTGCCCACGCCGCGCCATTAAATTTTTGCGGCTCGATTTGCACGCAAATTTGATTCGATTGCAATGCCTCCAGACGTTGCGCGAAGTCATGCTCACTCGCTCTGCTCGGAGTGCTTCGCAAGACTTCGCGCTCCTTTTGCGGATACACCAAACTCTCACCCGCCAACGCTGCGCTCGCCCCGTGCGGAATTAAAAATGCCAACTTGGTATCCAACACATCTTCGCACAACGCGCGAAAAGTTATTGCCGTGTTGTCGTCGAGCGATTCGGGATGAGCCAGTAAGTGTTCGTAGAGCCGTTGGCTGGCGACGAAGGGGCGCAGACGCTGAATGTAACTCTCGCGCTCGGCAAACGATCTCCAACTGAACAATGCCGAGAACAGGGCAATGATGAAAGTGCTGATGAGCAATGTGTAGATCGGGCGGAGATGAAGGGCGAGACCCGCGCTGACCAACGCGCTGAAGCCAATGGCTAAAATGATCGCGCTTCGCCACTGGCGCACGAGTCCGTGACGCGGCAGAGTCTTTCCGGTGAACACTTCGTAGGAGACAATCGCTTGCCCGACCAATAAAATCGAAACGCCGATGAGTGACTCGATGATCAGATCAAACCCGGCGACGATGATGAGCATGGTTGAATAAAATTCGGCGATGGTGCTGTGGCTGGCGGTGAACGTGACCCACAACATGAGCGCAGTGACTAACAGTGTGACGATTAATAAAACGATAGCTGTTGCCGCCAACCACGGACGCGCTCGCCGTCGCGCCAGATCGCCCATCATGCGCTGCGAAGGGTTGGGATGCCGCCACACATTGAGCGATGAGGCGATGCACAACACAATGTAGAGCGGGTAGAAGATGACGATCAAGGGGATGCCGCCGATGGAGACGGCATCCGCCGGATCGTAACGGGTGGTGAGGGTGATGGTGGCAATGGGGTTCGCCCAAGCGAAGAGGGCGATCATCCCCACGCTCATCGCCGTGATCACGATCAATCGCAAGCGATGTTTTTTTCTTAGCCCTGTTTGTTCACGATCCCAAAAACCGGCATACCACAACATGATGGCGTACCAAGCAAATGGGATGGCGATGACGGGGACGAAGCCGAGACGCAGCCAAAAATTAAATGCCTCACCCAGATCAAAAAAACCGATTCCAAGAATCGCCGAATGACTGATGAAGAACGCGCCGCCGAGCAGCAACGTGCCGCCGGTGATGAACAAACCCATCGTCCGCCGCTCGGCGTTGAGCAATACCGTCAGCCCCAACCAAAATAAAAGTATGGTGTTGAAGAGTGAAACGGCGAGCGAAAACCAATCGAGGAGAAAGTTGTCGGTCATCTCTCCACCCATTCCCCCTTTTCATTCATCATCCGCGCGATTCCATTTTCATCCCACGTAATGATCCGTTCTTCGCGGGCGATGATCGCCGCGCGCGTGCGGGCAACTTTTTCGTCGGTCGTGTTCACGTCGAGTCCCCACGCGGCGTAGATTTGTCCGTTGACGCGGCTGATAGTGCGCTTATCTTTGAACCCGAGTCGTGTTGCGATCTGTTCGTTGGTGAGTCCTTGCGCCAACATCTTCGCTACCACTTGCTCGTTCGGTTCAAGCAGCGCCATTGGCGATTGCTCGTCTTTGTGACGAACCTCTTGCACGCGCGATTCGATCTCGGGGTCAATAAAACTGCGCCCGCGCAGCGCATCGTGCAACAATGGGGCGATCATCTGCGGCAACAAATAGTTTGATTTTCGCACGTAGGCGTAATGACTCAAGATGCCAGACTTTTGAAAGTCTCGGTAGTAGTTGTCGTCATCTTGGATCGAATAGAACACAACCGGCATACGCGGAAACTCGCGGCGGATGGCAACCGCCGCTTGAATACCGTTCATCTCGCCCGCCAACTGCACGTCCATCAAGATCACGTTGGGCGGCGACTCTAAGCAATAGGCAAGCGCGGCTTCGCCGTTATCGCAAGCGTGCGCGACATGAAACTCGTTTGTTTCGAGCCCGGCTTTAAGCGCGGCGCGGAGTTTTTCGTTGTCTTCGACGATTAATAAATTGGTCATATTTTGTAACTGCTTAGCGAGTCGCGCCAAGATCTCCGAGTTCTTTAAGAACTCGGAGATCTGCCCGCGATGGGTTACTCGCAATGACGCTGACGTGTTTTGCTTAAGTCCAGTAGATGTAAGTAGTCCATAGGGGTCGCGGGTGGTCAAGCACTTGAGTGCATAAGATGAAGATCTTAAAGGGTCGGCGTAATTATTATTGTTTATTATGATGGTTGATTAAAGGAGTTCACAATGAACAACATTTTCACCGTTATCCCAACGTTTCTGCGTCACCCAGAAAAATTTTTCCAAAGCATTAGCAAAAGTGAATCTATTGGCATGAAAGCGTTCTCGCTTCTCGTCTCTTCCATAATGTTTTTAGCCATCTACGGTTTCGTCACAGGCTTATCGCACAGCTTGCCGCAGGCGTTGTCATCGGCAGTCAAAATGCCCGTGTTGTTTGTGGCGACAATTTTCTTTTGTCTGCCAGCATTTTACTTCTTCTCGCTCGTCTTGGGCACTAAACTTAGTTTGATCCAAGTGACAACCGTGATGTTAGCGGCGATTGGTGTTACAGCCTTTCTGTTATTGGGCTTGTCCCCTATCACACTGTTTTTTGTGCTCACTTCAGATAATTTTCCATTCTTCCGCTTGCTGGCAGTGGTATTTGTGGCAATGAGTGGCGGTGTAGGTATCTATTTTTTGTGGCATGGCATGATTACTATCGAAGTTGATAGCAACGCGTCGCATGCAAATTTACGCCGTTTGCTGCTTGGCGGGTGGTTCATTTTGTACGCTTTTATTGGCTCACAGATGACTTGGCGTTTGAGTCCTTTTGTCAACGATCCTACTTTACCGTTTGAATTTATCCGCCCGACACGCGATAATTTTTATATAGATGCCGCGCGGGCTTTTGTGGAAGCAACGGGTTTGCAAATCTCACTCACTAATGCAAATGCCGTTTTGATCGGGGCAATGTGTTTACTCCCGTTGATTGCTTTGGTCTTTGGGATTGGAATGGGGATAGATGCAGCGAAGAAGAATAAATCTGTTCCCCAAATTTCGACAACACCCCAAGCAAATACTTAAAAGGAGTTTTTCAACACTATGCCATATCGTCCCTTTTTCCGCCTCGTTGTTTGTGGGCGCGCCTGAGGAGTATTTGAAATGAAGACTATTACATCTAACTGGCGCTACTTGCTTGTTGGGCTATATACGTGGATTGTAACCATTTTCTTTGGCGCGATTTTGCTGGATGTTGTGTATGCCAAAATTGCGGTGAGCGTCCTCAAGCCATCCGAAGCAGCAACCCTGTTTTCAAAGGCTGCTGATTTCTTGCTTTTGATTGGCGCGCTTACGATACTCGCCGCATTAGGGGCGATAGGGTCTTCATGGCGTTTGGGCTCTGCCAGAAACCTATTCATAGCGAGCTTAGTCGTCGTGGCGCTTGAGTTTTTGACGCCCATGTTGTTTTTCCCGCTACTTCAACAAATACAAATTAATCTGGGACTCAATGTAAGCCCGTGGATTAGGCTAAGTGCAAGCGCGCTGTCTTCGATTCTGGCGTTTGTCGGATTGTGGAATCTTTCTTCTCTTACATCTTGACTGGTTTCTGCAAATTGCTCGCTGTTACTTAACGACTGAACTTACGCATATTGAGATACTAACGTCATTGCGAGTGTTCTTCACGAAGCAATCTCGGTCGCGTTTTGAGATTGCTTCGTCGCAAAGAACGCTCCTCGCAATGACGCTGAGATGTTTTGCGTAAGCCCAGAACGAAAAACTATTTTTAAAAGGAAATGATCATGCGTAAAATTTTTGCTCTCTCGATAGTGGCAGTTATATTAGGAACGCTAGTAGGCTTCTCCGATTTTCGCTCAAAGGAAGTTCAACCGATTGTCTTGATGATTCTGATCTTCACCTCTATCTTCGGATTTTGGCAGCCGCGCTTCGGGTGGCTGTGGGCGATCTTAATCGGTGGCGGCGTCCCCGCCGCGCACTTTTTGAATTTGGCATTCGGGTTTGTGTCGCCGTATCCCATACTGCCGAATGTGTTTGGAGCTTTCATTGCCCTCATCCCGGCATTCATCGGCGCGTATTCGGGCGCGCTAGGAAAATGGATCCTCTCTCAACTTCGCACACAAGGAACTCCATCGTGATCAAAAAAATTCAACGTCAACTTCGCTACATTTACTTCAGTCTTCGCATTGCCTTTCGCTTAACATGGATCGCGATTCAGATCGTCTGGTCGCAACTACACCCGAAGGGTTTCCGAAACCCTTCGGTGTCAAAGAGTGATGTATGAGCGACAAAGCCCGTTGGTTACTTGTTGCGCTCTACGCGGCGGCGATGGCGTGGGTTGAGTCGGCGGTGGTTTTTTATTTGCGCGTGATGATTGATCGCCTTGAGCCGCATCAACCGAATCCGTTGCCGATGACCGTCTTCGATTTCGGCGGCGTCGAATTGGTGCGCGAAGCGGCGACGCTGATCATGCTGCTCGCCGTCGGCTATCTGGCTGGAAAAACGACTCGCGCCCGTTTCGGTTACGCCCTCATCGCCTTTGGCGTGTGGGATATTTTGTATTACGTTTTCCTCATCCCCATGACCGGCTGGCCCCACTCGTTACTCGATTGGGATATTTTATTTTTGATCCCGCTCCCTTGGTGGGGACCCGTTCTTGCTCCGGTATCCATCTCAATCTTGATGATCATTTTGGGAACGCAACTCGCCTTTCACGATCATCTCGCGCCGCGAAAAGTTTCTTGGGCTATTGCCTTTCTCGGCGTGTGGATCGCGCTTTACGTCTTCATGGCAGATTCGATTCAAGTGATCGGCGGCGGCGCGGAAGCGGTACGCACGGTGCTGCCGACTTCGTTTAATTGGCTTCTCTTCTTCGTCGCCCTGATTCTCATGTGCGCCCCAAGCGTGGATATGGGGCGGCAGATGATTCAAAACCCAAACTTTAATTTCGTGGATCGGACAGACCTTGAAGTTGAAAAGACCTAGCAGGTTTCGCGAAGCGTCCCGTAGCGAAGCGGAGTGGATAAAACCTGCTAGGTCTCCTCAGGCATGAATACCCAATCACTTATCCGACGAGTGCGGTTATATCTTCTCTTTTTCATCATAGGTTTAGTTTCTGCTGGACTTACCGCGTCATTGATCGAATGGGAATTTAAAATCGCTCGGCATCTCGCGCCGCTCCTATCAACTTTTCCCGTTGTGGCGAAATGGATCGAATTCGCGGGTCAAGGTTGGATCGAAGTTTTTCAACAGTACCCCTTCGTCGCGCATAGCATGGATTGGCTCGCCTTTGCTCACATCGTGATCGCCATTGCCTTTATCGGTCCACTCAAAGACCCGGTACGCAACAAGTGGGTGATCGAGTTCGGGATGATCGCCTGCATATTAGTCTTACCTGTAGCGATTATTTCTGGAACGATTCATGGAATGCCGTTGTTTCGGCAGTTGATGAATTGCCTGATAGGACTGCTGGGATTTCTCCTTTTGTGGCTATGCCGTCGGAATGTTTTGCAACTAGAATTGCTGGAGAAGAAATGAACATCAATGCGCTCACCAAACGAATACGAGTCTTCCTTCTCTTCTTCATCATCGCTTTACTGTTGAGTGGCATCACTGCTTTTCCGTTAGAGTGGGAATTAAATTTACTGAATCAAATTGTGTCTAATCCTTCTTTACCCTTCTCGTCGTTTCCTGATTTGGTGAAGTGGATCGGTTTTGTAAATCGTGGAGTGCAAGAAACCTATCGCCAATTCCCGTTTATGGCTTACGGCACAGATTGGTTGGCTTTCGCACATATCGTCATTGCCATTGCGTTTTGGGGAGCGTTCAAAGACCCGGTGCGAAACAAATGGGTGGTTGAATTTGGAATGATCGCTTGTGTGTTGGTCATCCCCACTGCGTTGATCTTCGGATCGATTCGTGGCATCCCATTCTTTTGGCAGTTGCTAGATTGTTCGTTTGGCGTGTTTGGCATCATCCCTTTATGGATGTGCCGCAACGCTATCTTACAAATCGAATCAATTACCAATTACTAATTACTTCGATGATGCGTTACTGGCGCAACCTGATCGTTTTCGCCTCAAGTGTGTTGCTGGTCGGCGTCGCGGCAGTGATCGTTGCTTATACCTATCAAGCCGCGCTGGGGTATCCGCATCCCTCGCGCGTGTTTCTTCCCGTTGACGACACGCCCGCGAAGTTCGGGATCGCTTATCAAGATGTAACGATCACTACATCAGATG
>JACRLA010000357.1:0-1886 GCA_016215145.1 Chloroflexota bacterium | reverse complement strand
GCGTCGCGGCAGTGATCGTTGCTTATACCTATCAAGCCGCGCTGGGGTATCCGCATCCCTCGCGCGTGTTTCTTCCCGTTGACGACACGCCCGCGAAGTTCGGGATCGCTTATCAAGATGTAACGATCACTACATCAGATGGTCTCAAACTTTCGGCGTGGTATACGCCTTCAAAAAATGGCGCGGTGATTCTTGTGGCGCATGGTTATCACGGCGTGCGAGATTTAGACATGCACGTATTTTTTGCTAAGCATGGTTACGGCGTGGTCACTTGGGATTTTCGCGCGCACGGCAAGAGTGAGGGCGATCTCTCGACGATTGGATATTACGAAGTGCGCGACGTTGAAGCCGCGCTCGATTTTGCCTTGGCACAGCCGGACGTGAAAAAAGTTGGCGCGTGGGGCGGCTCGATGGGCGGGGCGGCAACCATCATGGCGGCGGCGAAACGAAATGAGATCAGCGCCGTGGTTGCCGACAGCGCGTTTGCCACGCTCGAAGGTCAACTGGAAACGATGGTGAAGGTTGCCGCCCTGCGCCCGCTGGTGAGATTTTTTGCTGAGCGTGAAGCCGGGATGAGCGTGGAGATGGTCCGACCTGTTGATCACGTTGCGCGGCTGAGTCCGCGTCCCATCTTGATCATCCAAGGTTTAGCCGACGACTCCATCCCGATCAATTCCGCTCAACGTCTGTATGATGCCGCAAGCGAACCAAAAATGTTATGGCAAGAACCGAATGTGGGTCACGTTGGGATGAGGACGGTGTATCCTGAGCAGTATGAGAAAAAAGTTTTGGCGTTTTTTGATGCGGTGTTGAGGAAATGAAAAAGCCCGCGTCGGTTTATGAAACCGACGCGGGCTTCTTTTATCTCTACCATCTACTTCACCACAAATTTTCGCCCGCGCGATTTAGGGGCGGCAATTTTGCGTTTGGCAGGAACAAGCAAAATAAGCCCACGTAGCGCGCGATTGACAGATTGCGAGTTTGGAAAATACTCGCGCACATCGGGAGCAAGTTTCACCGCTTTGTCGGGCTTGATCTGTTGAACTACAGAAGTGCCATCGGCTTTGTGAATCTTAATAGTGTAGCCTTGCATACGCGCCTTGTAGTGTTTGCCGCGCACGCCGCCCGAAAAATCATATTCAGAACGCATATCGTCAATGGGGTTAAGGGGTGTTTTCTTCTTCATAGTTTTCTCGCTCTGCGCGAGTTGCCTCGCGGGCGATGATGATAGAGCTTTTATTGTTGGATTTACGCAAAACACGTCAGCGGCATTGCGAGTGCTTCGCAAAGCAATCTCAAGACGTGACCGAGATTGCTTTCCGCTCCGCGAAGAACACTCGCAATGACGTTAGTGGCTCAACAGACATTATCGGGAATAGCCAGTGCGTTTTTTCTTTGCCGCGAATTACGCGAATTTACACGAATAAATTAAGTAACAATTCGCGCTTATTCGCGAAATTCGCGGCTAAAGATTATTTCCGATAAGGTCTAATGTGTGTGTCCAGTATTGGAAAGCTTTCTTTGTAATCTTCGAATGTTGTGGAGGGGTGGTTTTCTAATTCGCTGCGCTTGCGAGCATTTTTCTGATCCCAACCATAATCCCTTCACGAATCACGCATCACGTTTCCCTCCTTTCCCCTCTTTCCTTTATTTCCATCATAGCTCCTTCAGCATCACGTATCACGTATCACGTTTCCCCTCTTTCCTTTATTTCCCTTCTCCCTCATTTCCTCAAATGCTTCTTCAAATACTGTCCGGTATAGCTCTCCTTCACCTTCGCCACTTCTTCGGGCGTGCCTTCGGCAACAATTTCTCCACCAGCGTCGCCGCCTTCGGGACCCAAGTCAATAATGTGATCGGCGAGTTTGATGATGTCCATGTTGTGT
>JACRLA010000301.1 GCA_016215145.1 Chloroflexota bacterium | reverse complement strand
CAACGCCGCACGTTGGGACTCGAGTCGGCGACCCACTGGCTCATCAGCCGATAAACAGAGTCCGGCTGCGCGGGTGAAATCTGATCATCAAAGGCATTGGCAATACACTCGCGCACTTCCCATCGTTCATCTGCCGCCAACTTGTGCGCGGTTGGGATGATCGAATCAAAATTTGTTTTGCCCATCTCGCCCAACACCACACAGGCTACACAGCGCGTGGCGGCTTTGTCGTCGGCGGCGAGCTTCTTTAACCAACTCAACCCAAAATTTTTCGTCGCCAATTTTTCGCCGACGGGGACGCCGATCTTCTTGATCGTCTTCACGACGAATCCGATCTCGACTTTGGCGTTGCTCTTCACCTCGCCCAGCTTTTTAAATCCACGCAGCGCCAATTCAAATGATTCGGGTGAACCCGAATCAATCGCGGCGACGAAATTTGAGAGTATACTTTTGGCTATGTTACCCACTTTAATTTTCCTTCACAGCAGACTCTTCATTACCAGTCTTATCTTCAGCCTTATCATTGGCGTTTATGGTTTGCGGCGCTGGCGCAACAGCGGCGTGGATGGCAATATGTTCGGGATGCTCGCGCTTGGCGAAGGTTTGTTCGTCGTCCAAGCCATCATCGGCGTGGTGATGGCGCTCAACGGTGCCTCACCGGCGCGCGGCATTGTGCATTATCTGTACGGTGTGATCATGATCATCGCCATCCCCGGCATCTACCTCTTCACGCGCGGGCGCAACGGCAAGAACGAAGCATTGCTCTACGCCATGATGGCGTTCTTTTTAGCGGGCGTTGCCTTTCGCGCCATGACGACGGCATACGAGTAAAGATCAAAAAAACAAATTTCAAATTTCAAAGATTCGATCTGTCTCTGTTCATAATCACTCAGCCAGTTCGTCATTGCGAGCGCACTTTGCGAAGCAATCTCGGTCGCGTTTAGAGATTGCTTCTCGAAGACTCGCAATGACGGTTTAGTCATTGGTTCTGTTCTACGACAACCACATCATTCTCGAATCGTTTTTGGTTTGCGTCCAGTGCGATGGTGCGTTGACCATTTGCTGGATTGTAGAGTCCGATCTCGATTCGATAACACGAACTTAATTTTTCGAGCGGGATGAAACGCACGTCGGTGATGCGGTCATTGCCGCGCCACAGCCACGTCGGGTAAACTCCCCCAAGTGCGGGACCGTCGCCCAAGCCTAACACATTCCCCTCACAATCCAGAACGTGGCGAAACACCTCACCTTGAATCGGCTTCATCACCTGCCACGACAGAGCTAAGCGCATTTCGTTTTTAACCACGTCCGCTTTCGCCGAGACCAACAAAATTTTTTCGTCAAAACTTGCGAGGTGATTGGCAAACGTGATCGGCGCATTGGATTCTACGCGCCCCGCTTCGACAACATCCACTCGCTCATCGCTATAGCGCGTTAGCCACACGCGATCATAATTCGGCAGACGGGTTGCCATCGTCTCCCAATCCACGTTTTGCGAATCGGCGGCGAGACTGTACCAGTGGCGTTTAAGTTCGGGCTTGATGTTGTCGAACACCACGCCGTCAACATTCGCCCACACCCCGGTGTTGATAAACGTCAAACCGCGCAGCGTGAGATAGCCCGGCAAAATTTGCACCGTCTCATGCCCCATGGCGTAATGCGGTTTGTTGTTGGCGATCCAATCTATGGGGTTGATGATTAAATGTTTTTGAGTTGGGTTGGCTTTGATGATCTCGCGCAAGTCGTGAACCGAGTTGAGGCTCATCGTGTGGAGAGTCATAGACTCTTGAATGAAGAAGGACGAAGGAAGAAGGATGGCAAATGCAAGAATGACGACGGTCAAAATTCGTAGAGACGTTGCATGCAACGTCTCTACAACGGCGACAATCGCCGTCGCCCACAACAACGCGGCGGCGGGCATGGGCGGCACCAAGAAGCGCATGTTGCTGATCATGTAATGAAAGCCCAAGCCAAAGATCATCGGCGCGGCGTTGAGGGCGTACCACGCTAAACCGATCACCAAGATGCGCCACTTGCCGCGCGCGATCAAAATCCCGCTTAACAGAATCAAGCCGACTGCGCCAAGCGTGAGTGACGCTGCCACCTCGCCCCAACCATTTTGCATCATCACCTGCGCCAACGGTTGAATCGGAAAGGTGAGCCCTTGCAAGAAGAACGCTATGCTTTGAATGAGCGAAGTCCAGCCTACCCAGCCCAACCCGTCACCCTTTAATTTTGGTATTTGCAGCCACAGCAAAAACCACAGCGCGTTGCCGAGCGTGACGATGAAGGGGATTCTCCATCCACGAAGTTCACGAAGACCACGAAGGAAAGAAAATAAATCTTTGTGTTCTTCGTGCCTTTGCGGTTTGCTCTGTTCTTGATCTACGACTAGCCAGATAAATAACAAGCCACCTACCACAATGAGGCTTTCATGGACCGCGGGTATAAGCAGCCCCAGTAGTATGGTGAGGACTGCCCACTTAAGTTTTCCTGTTTGGCGATAACGGGCGAAGGTTACAAATGTAAGTGCGAGGGCGAAGGGCGCATATAAATAAAGACCTGGAGAAACGCTGGAGATGATCTGCGGCAAGAAGGGCGACGTGAGGACAAACGCTCCGGCGAGAGTGGCGGCAACCCCGTTAAGTTTTTCGCCATCACGCTGGAGATGAGCGGCAAGGTAGCCGACAAGCCATCCGATGAGAATCAAGGTGACGAGATCAATCGCGTGAAAGGCAAACGTATTCGTCTCGCCAAAAATTATTTGCGCCAGTCGCCACATCCCAAAGGTGATCGGGCGATAGTATTTGTAGCCGGACGAGTCTACCCAATACGAGAGCAACGCCCGCCCGCGCATCCAAGTGAAGTTGAGATCGTCGTCGAGAAAAAATGGAAACGACAACACGCGCCCATACAACACGAGCGCGAGCAGAGGGGGAGTGAGGAAGGCGAGCGCGATCCAGGGTTTTTCGCTTGAAAATTTTTTCATCACGAATATCACGAATGGACGAATGGGGCGAATGCGTTTTTCTCATTCGAGAAATTCGCCTACTCGAGTCACGCAGCCCCCGTAGCGGGGTTCGTGATTTAGTTTTGTGTTGGCGAATTTCTTTCGGCGAGCCAGCGCGAGATGAACAAGGCTAACACACTGCCCACGCTCGCCGGGACAACGCGCAACGCGCCCGCGCTGAGCCAAGTGAAACCGATGAGGTCGGCGGCAACATGCCCGGCGGCGAACCCGACCCACGCGGCGAGTAAATATAAAAGCAGTTGCCGCGCGCCGCCGCCTTGCCAAAGATGAAAGCCTGCGCCATACAGTGTGGAGAGGATGAATGCGAAAAGCCAGAAACCGGTTGTCATGTAATGCAAAAGGAAATAAGGGAGATAAAGGAAATCAGGGAAAATGGTTTCCTTCGTTTCCTTAATTTCCTTCTTTTCCTTGTCGTTGAATGATTCCACCTCCGATGACCACTTCTCCATCGAAGAAGACTGCGCCTTGTCCAGGGGTGATGTCGCGCAACGGTTCGTCAAAGGTAACGCCGACTCGATCATCGCCTAATGGAGTGATATGCCCGCGCTGCTCCTTTGCTTTGTAGCGAATCTTGATCATCGCCTCAAACGGGGATGCCGGCACCACACCTGAAACCCAGTTCACTCTTGCCACTCTCATTTTACTTTGTCCCAACTCTTTCACCGTGCCGACGATGAGTTCGTTGCGCTCAATGTTTGTGCCGATGACGTATAACGCTTCGCTGGCGGCGATTTTGATTCCCTTGCGTTGACCGATTGTATAAAAGGGCAAGCCGTCATGCTCGCCCAAAATTTTTCCGCCGGTGTCAACGATGTTCCCCGTTTTAGCAATTCCTTTGGCGTGATCGTTTAAGAATCTTCGATAATCGTTATCGGAGAGAAAACATAAATCTTGACTGTCGGGTTTTTCGGCGACGGGCAAGTTAAATTTTTTGGCGAGTTCGCGCACTTGCGGCTTGGTGTATTCGCCGAGCGGGAACATGGCGTGACTGAGTTGATGTTGACCCATGACGCTGAGGACGTAGGATTGATCCTTTTTTTCGTCAACGGCTTTTAGTAATTGGTAATTAGTAATTGGTTGTTGGTCGCTAGTTGCTGGTACTTGGCGCACGCGAGCGTAATGTCCGGTTGCCAGATGTGTTGCGCCGAGTGATAACGCTTTATTTAAAAGAAAGTCCCAACGGATGTGGCGGTTACACTCCATGCACGGGTTGGGAGTCACGCCGTTGGAGTAGCCATCAATAAAAAAATTTACGATGGTTTGCTTGAAAAAATCTTGTGTATCAACGACATAAAACGGAATATCCAGCTGGTTGGCGATGTAACGCGCATTTGCCATGGCATCGGGCGCGCAGCAACGGTTGTGCGCGCCTTCGTACTCGCTCCACAAACGCATCATCAAACCGATCACGTCGTGCCCTTGCTCTTTGAGCAACGCCGCCGCCACCGAACTATCCACGCCGCCCGACATGGCGACAACTACTTGGGTCATGCGTTAGATTTTAGCAGGGATCGCTCCTGCAAACTCTTTCACCGCGCTCAAGTGCGCTTCGGCAGTATTAAACCCTTTGCCCATCGCGTTGAACGAGAGATGCGTCACGCCTAACGACTTCCAACCTTCGACCTTTAATCGCCAATCATCTTTGTCGCCTTCGCCGTAAGGCAATCGCCCTTCGACTCCGAAATCTTTTCGCGAGCGATTCGCTTCGGCGAGATATTGGTCAAGTTTTTCGAGTCGCGGTTTTGCATCTTCAGGCGTGCGCTGATTCATCAGCCAGCCGTCGGCGAGAAGTGCCGCGCGCTTCACCGCCTCATCCACGTTTGCTCCGAACCAGATCGGGATCGGATGTTGCACAGGCAATGGAGTTAAACCCGCATCACGAATATCGTGCCATTTAGTTTTGAACGTAACATGTTGCTGAGTCCATAGTTGGCGCAGGAGAGTCACTTGTTCTTCCATGCGTTTGTTGCGGTTATGAAAATTTTGGTTGAGGGCAATGTATTCGATCTCATTCCAACCCAATCCCACGCCGAGTCGTAAACGACCATTGCTCAACACGTCGAGTGTTGCGGCTTGTTTGGCGACGAGCGCGGTTTGGCGCTGCGGCAGGATGATCACACCCGGCACGAATTGAATCTTTTGGGTGAACGCTGCCATGTAACTGAATAACAGGAACGGCTCTTGAAACGAATCTTTCGATGAGTAGATTCCT
>JACRLA010000300.1 GCA_016215145.1 Chloroflexota bacterium | reverse complement strand
GAAGAGGCAAGTAGTGATCGATCAACTGACTCGCATCGGGGGCATCGCCTCTCCCCCTGTAGCCGACACCCTCCCCTCACCTTCTCCACTTCACTATCGTAACCACGTTCAATTCTCGCAAACAGAAGATGGCAAACTTGGTTTCATGTCCAGCGCGGGCGTTCTCCCCATCAGCGAATGTCACATCGCTCATCCTGAGATCATGTCACTCTTCAATCAACTCGACATTGAAAAATTGGATGTAGATCGAATCGATGTGCGTGTAACAGACAATGACGCGATGATCGTTTTTGAATCCGACTCGGGTGCGCCGCCGGATGTGGAGATTGAACTTGATTCATCAGTAGCAGCCGTGGATAAAGACGGCAACGTGTTCACCCTGATCGGCGGCGATCATTTGGTCGAGACGATTCGCGGGCGCGATTTTAAAGTTTCGGCGTCAAGTTTTTTTCAGGTGAACACAGCCCAAGCGGGGAGGTTAGTTGAAGTGGCGATGAAAAGTTTGGGCGTGCAAGACGGCGACACCGTGTTAGATTTGTATTGCGGAGTCGGGTTGTTCACCGCATTCATCGCCGAGAAAGCGGCGCGGGTGATCGGAGTCGAATCATTCTCGCCCGCCGTGCGCGATGCCGAAGTGAATCTCGACGAGTTTAATAATGTGGAACTCTTTGAATCACCCGTCGAGATGGCGATGGATCATTTGGAAAAAGAATCGGTTCAGCGCGTGATACTTGACCCGCCACGCGCAGGATGCGATAAGCGCGTGCTTGAGTCACTGATAAAAATTGCGCCGCAGCGAATTGTGTACGTGTCGTGCGACCCGGCGACTCTGGCGCGCGACGCAAAACGGTTGATCAACGGTGGTTATAAATTGGAGTCGGCAACACCGTTGGATATGTTTCCGCAAACGCATCATATCGAAACGATTGCGATCTTCGATCGCTAAAGGAATCTTGCAAATGGAATGGCAAAAAGTTGTCCCCGTTGTAGTTTCGATCTTTATCATTATTGCGATTGCCGCTTTGCGCGCGTATTCTAAAACGCTGGCGGCGATCACGGCGACGATGCCGGTGAACGTGGCGTTGACGTTGTGGATTGTCTATAGCGCGGAAGATGGCAAGCAAGCGCCGTTCACCGACTTTACTTGGTCAATGGTGCTGGGCATCATCCCGACGACGGTTTTTGTGATCGTCGCCTGGCTCACGGCGCGCATGGGCTGGAACATCGTGCAGATTCTTTTAGCGGCTTACGGCGTGTGGGCTGTGATATTGGTTTTGATTTTTGGGGTTGGTGAATGGATAAGGTAGAATCTAAATAGAGGCGCGATATGACATATAAAGCAATCACACTTAATTTACCGGACGGGCTTTACGAAAAGATCAAGAGCGTATCTGAAAAAACCAAACGCCCAATCAACGATCTGATCGTGGAAGCGGTTGCCGCTGTTGCGCCCCTAGAGTCGTTACCCGACGGATTGCGCTCAGCGTTAGCCCACCTTGCATATTTAAACGATGCGGCGTTGTGGCAAGCGGCGCGAACTACCATGATCACCGAGCAACGCGAGCGACTCGAAGCTCTCCACCAGCAACAACAGCGTGAACAACTTTTGCCTCAAGAGCAAGCCGAAGAGCAAGCATTGTTAGCGTTATACCGAGAAACAATTTTAGTGCGCGCGCAGGCGGCAGTGTTGCTTAAACAACGGGGTTATGATGTTTCCGATTCCTCACAGGTTGCCCCTTTGCAATGAGCGCGCGAATCTCTTCGGCGCTTCGCCAGCGTGTAGCAGAATTCTCGAAATTTCGTTGTAGTTATTGCCTCACACCACAACGCATTATCGGTCCTCTTCTTGAGATTGATCACATCATTCCCGAATCGCGTGACGGATCAAATGAGGAAAATAATTTGTGTCTCGCTTGCCCGCTTTGCAACAGTCACAAAGCAGATCGTATTGAAGCACTTGACCCCGAAACTCAACTTGCTATCCTGCTGTTTAATCCGCGTGAGCAAAATTGGAACGACCATTTTGAATGGGTCGAGGATGGCGCAATGATTCGCGGTAAGACTTCTACTGGGCGCACAACTGTTGCCGCCCTTAACTTGAATGACCCCGCTATTGTTGCCGCCCGTCGTTTGTGGATCATTGCAGGGTGGCATCCACCTGAAGATTGAAGTGCCTCCTCTCTCTCCTTCCTCTCAAAAAGTTCAAGACACTCTTCAATCACTTGGCTTTGATTTAAGGGTGATCGAATTCGAGCAAACGACGCGCACATCCGTTGAAGCGGCGCAGGCGGTTGGGTGTGAGGTGGGACAAATTGCCAAGTCGTTGATCTTCAAAGGCAAGCAAAGCGGCAAAGCGATTCTGATCAGCGCCAGTGGCGTGAACCGTGTGGATGAGAAAAAGATTCGCGCGCTGGTTGGAGAAAAAGTTGAAAAGCCCAACGCTGATTTTGTGCGCGAACAAACAGGATTTGTCATCGGCGGTGTGCCGCCTGTTGCTCATGCCCAAAAATTAGAAACATTGATTGACGAAGACTTGCTTAAGTTCGAGATCATCTGGGGCGCGGCTGGCACGCCGAATGCAGTATTCAGACTCGCGCCGCAAGATTTGGTGAAGATGACGGGTGGGAGAGTAGTGGATATGAAAATTGGAGGCTGATCATGGAAAAAGAAAACGCGAGCAATTTAGTTCCTTCTTTATCTTCAGTCCTAAATTCTGCTGATGTTCCAGAGTCAATAAAGGAATTACTAGAAATTGGCTTGGACAGCATTCTCAACGAAGGGCTTGCCAAAGATATTCCAGTTCTAAATACGATCACTACAGCAGGAAAAGTAATCCTCTCGGTCAGAGATCATATTTTCATACGTAAAGTTGCAGGCTTTCTCAAAGGACTTCAGGAAGTTCTAGGTGAACAAAGGGGAGACTTCCTTGATAAGATAGAAAAAGATAGGAAGCACAGGCAATATGTAGGTGAAACTCTAGTAATGTTGCTTGATAAATATGACAATCTAGAGAAACCAGAATTGTTAGCAAAACTTTTTGCTGCTTATCTAAAAGATGGGATTACCTATGGTGAGTTCATGAGATATGCGACATCAGTTGATCGCGCATTCATTCAAGACTTGAAAGATTTGCTAAGGTTGTATTCTGGTGAACACATCAATAGTGAATCTATATGGCTCCGACTATATCCAGCTGGTTTTTCTAACCTTCGTGTTAAAACAACGTACGGCGGAAGCGTAACTGTCTATTTGAGCAATGATGATGCAGTTAAATTTGCCCAAGCCATTCTCCAAGATGGCTTTAGAAAACCAAATGAGATTTTGTAAATATCACGAATCTGCTATAGCAAGCTCTATACATTTTGCCCAAGCCCCTTTTGCCTCACTCATGCTAACATCAGCTCCAATGAACCCCATGCGCTCGACCACAATGGGTATGGGTACCACTACTACGACTTCGCAGATGCGAATGCCGTTACTTCGTCTTGGGTGAGTGCAGAGTAGAGTGAAACACGAACACACAACGCGGAGCCAAACGGCTTCGCGTTTTTTGTTTACTCAAGACTTCCGAAGTCTTTAAGACTTCGGAAGTCTCACAAGGAGAAGGTATGAAAAAAACTCTGATCATGAAATTCGGCGGCACGTCCGTCGGCAGCGCAGAGGCGATAGGCAAATCGGCGGAGATCGCACGCGCGGCGAAAAAAGATTGGGCGGAAGTGTTGGTGATCGTCTCGGCGATGAGCGGCGTAACCGATTTGCTGTTGAAGGGCGCACACAGTTGCGCGGCGGGTGACGGCGTCACCTACAAAGGGATCGCCGCGCAATTAAGATCAAAGCATCACGAGGCGATCAAAGGTTTAGGAGTCGAATCCGTTGCCGCACACATCGAGCCGCTCATCAACGAATTTGAATCGCTGTGTCACGCCGTTCACATTTTGGGCGAAGCCTCACCGCGTGCGATTGATGCCATCAGTTCGCTCGGCGAGCGTATGTGCATCCACTTGATGAGCGCGCGTTTGAATCAACTTGGAATTAAATCGGAAGCGATTGAGGCGAGTGAATTAATTTTGACGGATGACGTTTTTGGATCGGCGAACCCGCAGATGGATGAGACAAGAGCGAAATGCGAATCACGGGTGCGCCGCCAACTGCAAAATGGCGAGGTGCCTGTCGTCACCGGATTCATCGGCGCAACAAAGTCGGGTGCGGTGACGACGTTGGGGCGTGGCGGCAGCGACTACAGCGCGGGCATCTTGGGGGCGGCGCTCGCGGCGAATGAAGTTTGGATCTGGACAGACGTGAATGGCGTGATGACAGCTGATCCGCGAGTCGCGCCCAATGCCATCACGTTAGATCAACTTTCCTTCCGCGAGATTTCTGAGTTGGCGTATTACGGCGCAAAGGTTTTGCATCCCAAAACGATCCGACCTGTTGTAGAACGCGGGATCGATCTGTGGATCAAAAATACTTTTAATCCATCACACGCTGGCACATTGATCGTCCCCGATAATGGTCACACGGCGGGCGCGATCAAAGCAGTGACAGCGATCAAAGGACAAAGTTTGATCACGATTGAGGGGCGCGGCATGATGGGCGTGCCGGGTG
>JACRLA010000056.1 GCA_016215145.1 Chloroflexota bacterium | reverse complement strand
CAAGTGCAAGGGGCTGCCGCCGACGTACATCCCATTGCATATTACGCAGGTTTAAATTTGTGGATGCAGTTAGTCGGTCAATCGCCCTTTGCCGCGCGGCTGCTTTCGGTTTTCATCGGGACGATTACAGTGGCGGCGCTTTTCACGCTGGCGCGGACTCTGTTTAGCAAGCGCACAGCGTTAGTCGCCATGTTGCTCGCGGCGCTCTCTCCTTTTCACGTTTACTACTCTCAAGAGGCTCGCATGTATGCGCCGTTGGCGTTGGGGTGCGTGTTGGTGGTTCTGTTTTTCGTGAAGGTGAATAGAGATTGGAGATTAGAGTTCGGAGATTTTACGCATCACGTATCACGCAACACGCATCACGCATCACGCGATACGCAATACGCAACACGCATCACGCATCACGCGATGCGCGATACGCAATACGCATCACGCATCTCGCATCACGCAATACGCAATACGCTATACGCCATCCGCTATTGGATATTACTTTCCATTAGCGCCGCCTTCTCCATGTACATGCAAAATCTCGCCGCGTTTTTTTTGCTGGCGTTTGGGTTAAGCACCTTACCGCGACCTAAAACATTTTTCAAAGTTGCGTTAGCGGGCGCGGGAGCGTTTGTTTTTTGGTTGCCTTGGTTCGTCAATGTCACATCGCAATTTGCCAAACTGCAACAAGCCTATTGGGTCACGCGCCCCAATTTTACGACTTTGTTGCAAACGTTATTGATCTATCACGCCGGTGAAGAATTTGTGGCGACGGCAAAAGCGGGCGTGGTACTGCCGTTGTTTACAGGAATTATTTTGTTAGTGATGTTGGTATTTCGTTTGGTAGTAGAGTCGCGACCGCCACACCTGACAGGTCTTGCCGAATTTAACGCTCTCCGAAATATAACCAGACCTGTCAGGTGTATCTGGTTAGCCTCTTTAGCCTTTGGCACGCCTCTTTTATTATTCCTCGCCTCACTCTATCAACCCGTCTACATCCAACGCGCTTTGTTGCCCGCCTCGCTGATGTATCTCATTGCCATCAGTTGGCTATTAGCCGAGTCGCAAATGCCTAACGTGATTCGTTTCGCGTTGGGCGGAATCGTCGGCGTCACCTTTGTGGCAGGGCTGTGGGCGCATTACACGTTTGCATCGTTTCCACGTCCCTCGTTTCAATCGGCGGTATCGTATCTCAAACAGAATCTCGCTCAAGGCGATGTGATCGTGCATAGCAACAAGCTCACTTACTTGCCGATGTATTACTATAATCGGATACTGCCGCAAAAATTCATCGCCGATCCAAGCGGGTCGGGCAGTGATACGTTGGCGTTGCCGACTCAACAAGTGTTGGGGCTATACGCCGTCACCGATTTACACATAGCGATAAGCGGCGCAAAGCGTATATGGCTTGCGCGATGGAGGGAGACAAACCGAACCCGCACCCGGATCTGGAATGGATGCAAACAAATTATGGTTCGGGGCAGGTGAAGAAAATTAATGACGTGACGATTTATGAATTCATAAACTCCAAACTCCAAACATCAAACCTCAAATCTCAAAACCTATTTTGGGATTTTGGATTTTGGGATTCAGGATTTTGATGAAACGTTTTTTTCTCCTCTTCGCTCTATCCTTAATCTTTAACCTGTTAATCGCCTCCTTCCTTCACGCCCCCAACTATTTGGACGATGCGTATTACTACGGCGGCGCGTTGCGATTGGCGCAGGGGCAAGGTTTTACTGAGCCTTACGTTTGGAATTATTTAGACTCGCCGACCTCATTACCGCGCCCCAGTTATCTCTATTGGATGCCGCTCACCTCGATCATCGCCGCACTACCGATGATGATCTTCGGGCAGAATTTTTTTATAGCACGTCTCCCGTTTATTATCATCGCCAGCCTCTTACCCCTCATCACGTATCACGTATCACTCATCACGACCAACTCCCCTCGTCATGCCCTCGCCTCCAGCCTCATTACCCTCTTCAGCGGCTTCTATCCGATCTTTTTTGCAACCACCGATAGTTTTGCGCTTTACACTTTCATCGTCTCACTCACTTTCATCGCCCTCTATCGCGGAATTGAATCGAATCAAAAGCGATGGTGTTTTTTTGCGGGCATCGGCGTCGGTCTCGCCCACCTCACCCGCGCCGATGGTCTCCTCTTGTTAATCGTCGTTCTCATCGTCGCCATCTTCCCAAATCAAAAGATCACCCCTTCACCCCTTCACCTTTTCACCTTTTCATTGCTTGGATATTTTTTAATTACAACACCTTGGCTTATCCGCAACCTCACCCTCACCGGCTCACCCTTTGGCGCGAGTGGCATGGCAACGTTGTGGCTTGTCGAATACAACGATCTCTTTAGTTATCCAACCAACATTTCGTTTGCTCGCTACCTCAACGCAGGCATCGTAACAATTTTGCGCGGCAAGCTCGGCGCGCTCCTCATCAACACCCAAACGATCATCGCCGTGCAGTGTTTAATTTTCCTCGCACCACTCGTCACCATCGGTTTATGGAAGTTGCGAACTCACGCGCTCTATCGCATTGTGATTCTTTATGCGGGCTTGCTCTACGCCGCCATGACTTTCGCTTTCAGTTTCGTCGGCGCGCGCGGCGGGTTGTTCCATTCGGGTGCGGCGTTGCTGCCGTTTTATATTCCTGCCTCACTCGTTGGTCTCGACATCGTAATTGATTGGATCGCCGCGCGCCGCTCTACGTGGAATGGTGATCAAGCGAAGAAATTTTTTCCGATAGCGATGACCGGCTTTGCCGCGCTACTGACTCTGATCGTGATCTCGACTCGTGCCCGTGAGTGGAATTCCGTTTACGACCATTATCAAAAACTTCAAACCCTCACCCCTGCGGATGCCGTCGTGATCAGCAACAACCCTCCTCTGGTGTGGGTTGCCGCCAACCGGAGTGGGGCGATGATCCCCAATGGTGACGAATCTATGTTGCTCAAGGTGGCAGAGCAGTTCAAGGCGCGTTATGTATTGATGGATAAGAATCACGTTGCCCAATTAGACTCACTTTACAAAGAGGGCAAAGGTGAAAGTCTGAAATTGGTAAGCGAGTGGAGCGAATACAAACTGTTTGAGGTCACACGATGAAAAAAGATGG
>JACRLA010000308.1 GCA_016215145.1 Chloroflexota bacterium | reverse complement strand
CGATTGTGCGGATGCAGGACGGCGGCAGTGAGATGTATATTGTGGAAAGCGGCACGGTGGAAGTGTGGAGCGACCCGGACAACATCGGGCAAGCCGCGAAGAATCTGCGCCACATCGCCTCGCTTACTCCCGGACAGATCACCGGCGAATTGGCAATGTTAGATGGCGGTTTACGCAGCGCTGATCTGCGCGCGGGTCCCGAGGGCTCGCAGATGTTAACATTGGAACGCGAACAGTTGTTGGCGTTGTGCGAAGACGATACGGCGTTGGGCACGCGCGTGTTGTGGAACATCTCGCGGGCAATGGCATTGCGCGCCCGATTTATTTTGTTTCAGTTACAGCGAGCTTTGCAGAGGACGGCTCAACAACCCGCGCCCGCCATACCAGAGCCGCCAACCCCCAACCTCACCCCGATCCCCTCGCCGCCTAAAGTGATGCAGAACGTTATGAACGAGCCGCAGAAAGTGACAGCGTGAATGAAAATCGCCCCGAAGATTCTTCGAGGCGATTTTTTGTTTGCTACGACATCATCAAAGCGGAAGGATAATCCGTTGATAGCGTTCTTGTGAAAAGTCCCCCTCTCCTGAAAATGCCTTTGGTTTTTATTTTCAGGAGAGGGGTTAGGGGTGAGGTCACGCCGGAATAAAATACACATCCGTCGGCTTCAACTTACTGTTCCGCAAATACTCCGCTTTCACTTTCATCCCGATCCAATCGAGCGATGCCTTATCTGGATCAACGCCTAACAAGCGTGTGAGGAACAACGTGTTCGCGCCCTCGAACTCGATCAGCGCCAATACATAAGGGCACTCCGGCAAAAATTCTTCCGAACCAAAATGGCACACGGTGAAAGCATGGATCGTCCCCTCATTCGGAAGAACAACCCATTTCGTTTCATCACCGGTGAACATATCATGCCCGCGCGGGTTGGCGTAGGTGTAGCCCGTCTTTGCATCGCGCGAACCAAGAAAGACGCCGTTAGTCAGTCCGGCGAAGAACGGTGAGTCCTGCCCGTAAGAATGTAAGTAGTTGATCTGATACAACTGCTCAATTTGAATCGGCGACATCCCCTTGAGCAAAGCCAGAGTCTCTTCGTTCAAATTTTTCGGAAACGGAATGTTGTGGACGATATATCCGCCCAAAGTTTCGGGTCGTTGAGTGGGTAATTTAGACATGGTGATCTCCTACTGGATTACGCAGTTCACAGAAATTTTTATCACGAATGTCACGAATGTTCCGAATTTGACGAATAAAACAAAAGAAAAATTCGCGTCATTCGTTTATTCGAGTCATTCGTGATTAAGGTGCGTAAGTTCAGTCCTATTCTTTTTCTAGCACCGACACCGTCACATATGTCCCCGTTCCGGCGTGCGAGTGGATCGCCCCGCGTTTGGGATTCTTCAACTGTAATTTGTCATCGCCAAAATGTTTCTTGATCGATCCTTGCAATTCCCAAATCGCAAACACTGCTTGCATCAAACCCGTTGCGCCCACCGGGTGACCACAGGCGATCAACCCGCCCGATGTATTCACCGGACACACTGGCTTGTCGGGCAACTTCAAACCGTAATCAATGCCCGGCGTAAACGCTTTACCCGATGCCGCAAACGGACCGCCTTCGCCGTAACGACACAGACCTAAATCTTCGTAAGTTTGAATCTCGCTTGAGGTGTAAGCGTCATGCAGCTCAATGAAATTTAATTCGTTCAACGGGTCTTTGATCCCGGCGTGTTTCCATGCCATGTTGCCCGCCGTGCGTCCGGCGCGGAAGGAATGCACGCCCGGATACCGAAAACCTTTATCCCACAACTTGCGATAGTACGAGAGAGTCTCGTTAGAAGATTTCTCTCCCTCCGTTGCGTAATGCTTCATAAAGCCCGATGCCGGTTACTTTAACAAGTGGTCGCGCGATCTTTGCTCCCGCCTTCTCCAATTTCTTCAACCCTTCTTCGTTACACAAGATCGTCGCCGCCGCGCCATCCGACATCACGCAAATATCGAGCCGCGTCAGAGGCCACGCCACCATGGGCGCGTTGCGAATATCTTTGATCGAATAACGATTGCGTTTCTGCGCGTAAGGGTTGTGATAAGCGTTGATGTGATTCTTCACCGAGACGTGCGCCATCTGTTCAACCGTCGTGCCGAACTCCTTCATATGTCGAGTCACCATCATGGCGTAATAACCGGAATAGAATCCGCCGACGGGATAATCGAAACTCACATCCGATGCCAGCGCGATGAACTCGTTGCCCTTCCATGTTTCAACGTGGCTCATCGTCTCGAAGCCGTACGCCACGCAAATATCCATGTGTCCAGAGGCAACTGACTTCCACGCTTCTTGAAAACACAGACCGCCCGTCGCGCCGCCGCCTTCCACGCGATGACCGGGCTTCGGACACAAGCCCAAATAATCTTGTGCCATAATGCCCGACATCAACTGCCGTTGAAAATGATCAGAGAAATACGATGCAACCGAACCGTCCACCAATTCGGTGAACTGTTCAAAGTTCAAGCCGATGTCTTGGATAGCATAATCGTAAGCCTCTTTGACAACCGCCTGAAAAGTTTTGTCGGGGCGCGCCTTCGCAAATTTGGAGACTCCGCCCGACACCGCGTAAACAATGGGTGGCATACAAACCTCCTTTGGGATATTGTGTGATAGCGTAACGGTGTGTAAAATGACTCGCTAGTATCAATTGCCATTGAATCCATTGACGTTTGACAGGAGAAACTTATTCAGCAATGACTCTATTCAAAAAGATTCTTATCGCTAATCGTGGCGAGATCGCTGCGCGCCTCATTCGCGCCTGCCACGAGCTTAACATTCGCGCCGTCGCCATCTATTCCGAAGCCGATGCAAATGCTCTCCATGTGCGTATGGCAGATGAATCGATTCTGATCGGTCCACCCGCGCCGCGCGAATCGTATTTGGATATGGATCGAATCATCCAAGCGGCGAAAGAAATTAATGCGGATGCGATTCACCCCGGCTATGGCTTCCTCTCTGAAAACGAGCGTTTTGCCTCTGCGGTTGCCGACTCTGGTCTCATCTTCATCGGTCCCTCACCCCGAGCCATTCACCTGATGGGAAGCAAAACCGAAGCGCGGACTATCATGCAAAATTCAGGCGTGCCGATTGTTCCCGGCTTTCAGGCAATGAACAATGAAACAATGAACAATGAACAATGGGCGCGTCAAGCGGAGAAAATTGGTTATCCGATTCTGGTGAAGGCGGCGGCGGGCGGCGGCGGCAAGGGGATGCGGATCGTGCGGTCAGCTTCAGAATTAAGTGAAGCCATCGCCGCCGCGCAGCGTGAAGCCTCTCACGCCTTCGGCGATGATCGAGTCTTCTTGGAAAAATATATTGACTCGCCGCGCCACATTGAGTTTCAAGTGTTAGCCGACTCGCACGGCAACATCGTTCATCTCTTTGAACGCGAGTGTTCCATTCAACGCCGCCATCAAAAAATTATCGAAGAGACTCCCTCGCCCTTGCTCACGCCTGAGATGCGGGCGAAGATGGGTGAGGCGGCTGTCGCGGCGGCGAAGGCGGTGGGCTACGTCAACGCTGGCACGGTGGAATTTATTGTGGATTCTAAAACGCGCGAGTTTTATTTTCTGGAGATGAACACTCGCCTGCAAGTCGAGCATCCTATCACCGAAGCCATCACCGGAATCGATCTGGCTCAGGCGCAGATCAACATCGCCGCCGGTAAACACTTGCCGTTTAAACAAAACGATCTGCATCAGCGTGGTCACGCCATTGAATGTCGCGTCTATGCCGAAGACCCCGCCAATGAATTTTTGCCCTCGATTGGTAAAGTGCTTCGCGCTGTTGAACCGACTCGCGCCGGTGTGCGCGTAGATGCCGGCGTTCATACGGGCGATGAAGTTTCGATCCACTACGACCCGATGATCGCCAAAGTGATCGCCCACGCCGAGACTCGCGACGCAGCGATTCGCAAAATGGACGCCGCCCTCGCAGAATATACCTTGCTCGGACTGACAACCAACACTCCGTTTCTGCGCGCTGTTGTTACACACCCCGCCTTCGTGCGCGGCGACGTGACGACTCACTTTATCGAAGATCACCTGCGTGACTGGAAGTTGCCGAAAGTGAAAGATGAATTGCTGATTGCCAAAGCAGTCGCTGAATTTTTAGGCAGCGATCATCGCTCAATTACTAATTACCAATTACCAACCACCAACGATGTGTGGGACGCGACGGATGGTTTTCGGTTGGGCGGGGGCGGCGCGATTGAAAATCGCTCGCACGAGGCGAAATGAGATACGTTTATCATGTTGATGACGAAGTGAAGATCGTTGACGTAGAACGCGAAGGCGGTGAATTGCGCGTAACCGTTGACGAGCGCGTGCATAAAGTGAAAGCGCAATTGAGAGAGGGCGGTGTGACGTTAGATGTGGATGGGAAACGACTCACCGCGTGGGTCGCCGATAACTGGGTGGGCATCGGGTCGGCGGTGATCGCGCTGAACAAAGCCGACAAACGAAAACGCCGCGCGGCGGGATCGGCAGATCGTGATACGTTGTCATCGGCGATGCCCGGTCAAGTTCGATCCGTTTTAGTGAGTGAGGGCGATCCCGTTGAAAAAGGGCAGACGCTCGTTTTGTTAGAGGCGATGAAAATGGAGATCAAAGTGGCGGCGTCGCACGCGGGTAAGGTGGCGAAGGTGTTGGTGAGCGCCGGGCAAGTGGTGGAGCGCGGTCAACTATTAATTGAAATTGCTCATTGACCAGAGGCGGGCTTCGGGGTATTATCCCGCCCGCGATGTTCTTTTTATGTTTTGGCGAGGAGGTGA
>JACRLA010000307.1 GCA_016215145.1 Chloroflexota bacterium | reverse complement strand
GGCGGCTTCAATATGGTCGTGTCGTGAACTTAAGCGAACCCGTTGAAGGGATCACGGCGATACGATGACTCGCATTGCGCCGAAACGTCCACATCGAGAGTGGGGCGATTTTCAAACGCCGTTGGACTTAGCGATGCGCGTGTGCGCTTATCTCGCCGAGTCGGGCATTGCGCCGGATGTGGTGATCGAGCCGACATTTGGCGTGGGCAACTTCATCACTGCCGCCTTGCAAACTTTCCCAACTATCCAACGAGTCTATGGCGTGGAAATAAATCCTGACTACGTCGAGCGCGTCACCTATAGCGTGTCGAGAGATAAATTGCCGCATCAAAAAATTGAACTTCATTGCGACAACGTTTTCACTCACAGCTTCCCCAAAAATTTATACGACGCTCAACATTTGATGATCATTGGCAATCCTCCTTGGGTCACTAACGCCGAGATCGGATCATTAGAGGCGGGGAATTTGCCAAAGAAAAGCAACATCAAATCACTCAATGGTTTGGACGCGCTCACGGGCAAAAGCAATTTTGATATTGGTGAATTTATTTTGATTCGCTTGCTTGATTTATTTGCCCATCAGCATGGCACGCTGGCTTTGCTATGTAAAAATTCCGTCGCCAAAAATTTTGTCGCCTCGCTGCGACAACGCCGCTACCCTATCGTCAACATCCGAACGCTTACGATTGACGCGCAACGCGAGTTTGCCGCCGCTGTGGATGCCAACTTGCTGGTGATAGAGATGGGCGCAGCCACAAACGAAATGCAGTGCAGCGTTGCATCGCTTGAACAGCCGCGAGTGATTCAAAAAACATTCGGCTGGATACACGATAAATTCGTTTCAGATATAGATGTATACGAATCATGCGCCGACATTGACGGCAAATCCTCTCGGGTGTGGCGGCAGGGGATTAAACACGATTGCGCCAGTGTGATGGAGTTGGACGCAGATAATGGAACTCTCGTTAATGGGCTGGGCGAGAATGTGGGCGTTGAAGAAGAGCATCTCTATTGGCTTCTCAAAGGATCAGACCTGAAAGAATTTTTGGCAGAGCCGCCGCGCAAGAAAGTGATCGCCACCCAAACCTCTCTTGGCGATGACACAACACAACTTCAATACATCGCCCCAAAACTTTGGGCATACCTCACACGCAACGCTTCTGCATTTGAAAAGCGCAAGTCCAGCATTTATCGTGACAAGCCGCCGTTCTCCATGTTTGGCGTCGGCGATTACACCTTTAGCCCTTATAAAGTTGCCATCTGCGGTTTGTATAAAACGCCGCGATTCTCTTTGGTGCTTCCCGATGAGCAACGTCCTATCCTCTTAGATGACACCTGTTACTTCCTGCCTTTCAATCACTATGCCGATGCGGTCATTACTACCGCTTTGCTTAACAGCGATATCGCAAAAGCTTTCTTGCAATCCATCGCCTTCGCCGACTCTAAACGCCCATTCACCAAGGAAATTTTGATGAGGGTTGATCTTCTGCGTCTTGTGTATCAAATATCTTTTAGCGAGATCGAGCGCAGACATCCTTCTTTGGAAGGCATCACCGAAATAGATTTTGAAAAATACAAACACAATCTCAGCGCGGCTGTGCCGCAACTTCATTTAGCGTTCCCTGACAGGTGACAGTCACTTTGAAAGTGACTGTCACCTCAATAGAAAGCGAGACTACTATGCCCAAACAAAAAACTGCCCCGTACGGTTCGTGGAAATCACCCATCACTTCAAGCACCATCGTTGCCAAAGCAATTGCGATTGGACTCACTGCCGTTGACGGCGACGATATTTATTGGATCGAACAGCGCGCCCAAGAAGCCGGACGCAACGTAATCGTTAAGCGATCTGCCGATGGAAAAATTGCCGACGTGACTCCGGCGGCGTTCAACGCCCGCACGCGCGTTCACGAATACGGCGGCGGCGCGTTTTGCGTTGACGATGGCACGGTTTATTTTTCAAACTTTAAAGATCAACGTTTATATCGTCAGGTCAAAGACCGCAAGCCCGCGCCGCTGACTCCGGAAAAAGAATGGCGCTACGCCGACGCGGTGGTTGACCGCAGCCGCAAGCGGTTGATCTGCATCCGCGAAGATCACACGGATAAATCCAAGCAAGCAGTTAATTCTTTGGTCAGCGTTGATCTCAACAACGGCAGCGTCAACATTCTGACGATGGGCAACGATTTTTATTCCAACCCGCGTTTGAGTCCTGATGGACGAAAGTTGGCGTGGCTCACTTGGAATCATCCCAACATGCCGTGGGACGGAACCGAGTTGTGGACGGCAACGATGAGCGAAGATGGCACGCTGGCGAACGCGAAAAAAATTGCGGGCGGCGAAGACGAAGCGATCTTTCAACCGGAGTGGTCGCCGAGTGGGATGCTGCATTTTGTTTCGGATAAAAGTGGCTGGTCGAATCTCTATCGCTATAACGGAACGGACGTGAAAGCACTCTGCCCAATGGAAGCCGATTTCAATCGCCCGCAGTGGGTGTTCGGCGCGCGCACCTACGATTTTGAATCGGCGGATCGAATCATCTGCTCATACACCCAAGACGGCAAATGGTTTCTAGCGCGACTCGATACAACGAGCGGCGCGTTTGAAATTTTCGATCTGCCGTATTGCGACATCACCTATCCGCGCGTGATGAACAGGGCTGCCGTCTTTGTCGCGGGAGCAATTGATCAACCCACCGCGTTAATTAAATTTGATCTCATTACTCATAAGGTGGATGTCATCAAAGCCGCGAGCAAAAAGAAAACCGACACGGGTTATCTCTCCGCGCCGCAATCGGTTGAGTTCCCCACCGAAAATGGACTCGCCGCTTACGGAATTTTTTATCCGCCACACAACAAAGACTATGCCGCGCCCGCCGATGAACGCCCGCCTCTGCTTGTGTTGAGTCACGGCGGACCCACTTCGGCGAGTCCGATGTCGCTGCGTTCAAGCATTCAATACTGGACGAGTCGCGGCATTGCTGTTCTCGACGTGAACTACGGCGGCAGCACCGGTTATGGTCGCGCTTATCGTGAACGACTCAACGGGCAGTGGGGCGTGGTGGATGTGGATGATTGCGTGAACGGCGCGCGCTATCTCGTGGAGCGTGGCGACGTGGACGGCAACCGCCTCGCCATCGCTGGCGGCAGCGCCGGCGGTTACACCACGCTGTGCGCTCTCACCTTCCGTGATACGTTCAAAGCGGGCGCGAGTCATTTTGGGATTGGTGAGCTAGAAGTTTTTGTAAAGGATACGCACAAATACGAATCGCGGTATTGTGATCGTTTGATCGGACCCTACCCGCAACGGCGCGATCTGTATCTGGCGCGGTCTCCGATTAATTTCCTGGATCGCATCAACTGCCCGATGATCCTCTTCCAAGGACTCGAAGATAAAATTGTTCCGCCTAACCAAGCACAGATGATGTTCGAGGCAGTGAAGAAGAAAGGCTTGCCGGTTGCCTATCTGCCGTTTGCCGGTGAGCAACACGGTTTTCGTCAGGCGAAGAACATCAAGCGATCTCTTGATGCTGAGTTGTATTTTTATTCAAGGGTCTTCGGCTTCAAACTCACCGAGAAAATTAAGGCGGTGAAGATTGAGAATATGGAAGAGCCGAGGAGGAAGAAGAAAAGGAAATAGGAGAAAGGGGGAAACACGTAAACAGGGAAAAGGGGATCGAGCAGATCAAAAAGCAGAACGCTGAAGGCGCTGATATAAAAAAGAATCGGCGTCATCAGCGTTCAATGGTTTAAAAAGGCTCTACAGGATTTAACGTGAATGCTTGAAGGGTCATTCCGAGGAGCGTTCTTTGCGACGAGGAATCTCTTGGATTGCCCCAGAGATTCCTCGCGGAACAACACCGCTCGGAATGACTCGTTCCTGATTCCCCATTAAAACCGAGAGATCCTTTAAAAAAGAATCAGCGCTCATCAGCGAAGATCAGCGTCGTCAGCGTTCAAAGGTTTAATCACCGCGCTTTGAAATTGCCAAGAGATTCAACTATCTCCTCCACCTCCAACACACTCCTCACCTTGTAATCCACACCGTCTAACGACAGATCGTTATTCACCAAGATCGTCGTCATCCCAATCGCTTTTGCCGGGCGCAGATTGCGGAGGGCGTCGTCGGCAAAAATACATTCATCTGCTGTGGCGTTAAGCATCGCCAACACTTTTTGGTAGGCAAGTGGATCGGGCTTGTTGGTAAACTCCAACGCGCGGATGTCAATGACGCGCGAAAAATGATGGGCGACGCCCAAGCGATTCATCACCCGCATCGAATGTGCGGCGTCAGAGTTGGTGAAGACAATTTTCTGCAACGGCAAGCGGCTCAACATCGCGTCGAGCGCGGGGTCGGGGTTGAGATAGCGATCCAGAGGAAGATCGTGGACGTATTGCAGATAATCGTCCACATCAATACCATAATCGTGACGCAAACCGTTTAACGCCGTGCCGAAGTTTTCTAAATAAGACTTTCGCAATTCGTTCACGACTCGGGGATCGACTCCCACGCGCTCGATCATGTAGGTGGTGATCCGTTCGCCGATCACATCCCACAAGCCACTGTGAGAAGGATAGAGGGTGTCGTCTACGTCGAAGAGGAAAAAACGGAGCATGGGCAATGAACAATGACGAACTCGTGACGAGTGATACGTGATACGTGATGCGTGATATGCGATGCGCGATACGCGATGCGCTAAATGTTGAAATTAATCTTGGCAACTTTGGAGAGCATG
>JACRLA010000055.1 GCA_016215145.1 Chloroflexota bacterium | reverse complement strand
TTGCGCTCGCCGCACTGACGATGGGACAAGGCTTAGCGACATGGGCGATGACCTCCAACAAATTCTGTTCAACAGTTGTCCGCATCCAAACAGATCGCGGGCATCACGTTGCCACTGCTGGACCTTATCACTACGTGCGTCATCCCGGTTATGTAGGCTTCATCCTCGTTAACCTCATGACGCCAATAATTTTGGGGTCGTGGTGGGCGATGATCTGCGCGGCAATGATCAGCGGTCTGTTCGTCGCCCGCACCGCGCTCGAAGATCGCATGTTGCAAAACGAACTTGAAGGTTACAAAGAATACGCGGCACAAGTGCATTATCGCTTGTTACCCGGCTTGTGGTAAATCTAAAACGATTCACCTCAGAGCGACCCACAAGGTCGCTCTTAAAAAATTAAATTTGTGGAGAAAGATGATATGAAAAAGAAACTCTCACGCAGAGATTTTATGAAGATCGGCGCCGTCGGCACGCTCGGTGTTGCCGCCGTTACCGCGATGCAATCACCCAGCCCGAACATTCACAGCGCGGAACAACAACCCACGCCCATACCTCACACGCCCAACGATCAAGACTCGCACCTCGAGCATGGCGGCAACATGACCGTCGGCGATGTGGACATAAGCAAATTCGATCCGATGAAATATGTCACCGAATTTGATTACGGCAAGGTCAGCAAACTCCCCAACGGACAAACCTTGCGCGAGTGGGATGTGTTTGCCGTTGATCAAGAGATCGAGATCGCTCCCGGAATTTTTTTTCCGGCGTGGGCTTACGGATTAAAAGATCGCGCGCCACAAGTGCCGGGTCCCACCTTCCGCTGCACCGAAGGAGATCGTTTGCGATTCAATTTCTCTAACGGCTCATCCCACCCGCATACGATTCACTTTCACGGCATTCACCCGCCCAGCATGGATGGCTTCACCCCGGTTTTAAAAACGGGCGAGAAGTTCACTTACGAATTCGACGCCAAACCGTTTGGCTTGCATCTCTATCACTGCCACACGCCGCCACTCAAACGACACATCCACAAAGGACTCTATGGCACGTTCATCATTGATCCGCCCGCCCCACGCGCGCCCGCCAAAGAATTTGTGATGATGATGAACGGCTTCGACACTAACTTTGATGGCGAGAACGAAGTGTATGCGGCGAACACCGTCGCCTTTCATTACGCCAAACATCCCATCCAAGTTAAAGTCGGCGAACTCATCCGCCTCTATCTGGTCAACATCACCGAGTTCGATCCGATCAACTCGCTTCACCTGCACGCGGCGATGTTTAAACTCTATCGCACCGGCACGCGGCTCGACCAATACGAATACACCGACATGGTGACGATGGCACAGGGCGAGCGGCACGTTTTAGAATTCACGCCCGAGTATCCGGGCAAGTATATGTTCCACGCCCATCAAAGCGAATTAGCAGAGTTGGGTTGGATGGGGTTCTTTGAGGCGAAGGAGTAGAAGATGGAATCAACGTCCAAAAATAAATCGGCGGCGACAGTTTGGGTGTGGGCGATCATCCCACTCGTCATCTTGATCGCGCTGATCAGCATTTTCTTTCTCACGAATCCCCTTGCGCTATTTCAAGCCGAAGGGCTGCCGCCGATTGAAGCGGTGACAATTGAACAGATCGAACTGCGCCCTTATCAATTTGTGGTCAGCGTATTCAACGGCAGCCCCGACACAATTAAGATCGCGCAAGTGACGGTGGACGATGCGTTTTGGGAATGGCAAGCCGCGCCCTCGGCGGAGATACCGCGACTTGGTAAAACAACGATCACGATCAACTATGTCTGGGTGAAAGGCGAACCGCACAAGATCACGCTGCTTACGTCTTCAGGCACACCCTTTACAAAAGAAGTCACCATCGCCACCGAAACGCCCAAAGTGGATTCGACTCAATTCATCGCTTACGGTTTGCTCGGCGTGTATATCGGAATCATCCCGGTGGCTCTGGGCTTGATGTGGTTTCCAACAATGAAACGCCTGGGGCGCAGAGGTTTAAGTTTTGTATTGGCATTGACGATTGGCTTACTGGTATTTTTGTTGATTGACACTTCACTTGAAGCGATGGAGATCGCCTCTGATGTCGCCGGAGTCTTTCAGGGGATGCCGCTCGCCATTTTTGCAGCGTTGATCTCATGGTTAGCCATCATGGCAGTAAGCGGCAAACAAAGTGAAGCCGAACGCGACAACGCCAGCGGACGTTTAAAATTAGCAACGCTGATCGCTTTGAGCATCGGCTTGCACAACTTGGGTGAAGGTCTCGCCGTCGGCGCGGCGTTTGCTTTGGGCGAAGCCGCGCTCGGATCGTTTTTGGTGATCGGTTTTACGTTGCACAACGTCACCGAGGGCATTGGCATCGCCGCGCCCGTCACGCGCGATCAACCTTCGCTGAAAAATTTTGTGTGGCTCGCCCTCATCTCTGGTGCGCCCGCTATCCTCGGTGCGTGGATCGGCGGCTTTGCCTATTCGCCATTGCTCGCCGTAATCTTTTTGGGAATCGGCGCGGGCGCGATCTGGCAAGTGATCGTCGAAGTGGGACGATTGCTAATCCGCGACGCGCAACGCGAAAACGAATCGGTGGCAAATTGGATCAACGTTTCGGGATTGGCGTTAGGAATTGCATTAATGTATTTCACGGCGTATTTTGTAATGTTCTAAAATGGCGTCTCGTACACTTTAATCACGAATGTCACGAATGAGCGAATGCCGCGAATATTTTTTTATTGTTCATTCGTTAAATTCGGATATTCGTGTCATTCGTGATGAGATTGTTCTGTTTCATGGAAACCTGAAATAGTTTTATTCGACGGTGTTACAATTTCCCCATGCTCACCAAAACTTATGCCGTTGACGGAATGGACTGCGCCGATTGCGCCTTGAAGATCGAGAAAGGCGTGAGCCAACTCGACGGCGCAAAAAATGTGCGAGTAGATTTCATCACGGGCAAATTACAAATTGAAGGTGATGTCTCCGACAAAAAAGTTCGGGAGCGGATCGTTGCGCTGGGGTATGCGGTGCAACAAAAAGAAAACGTTCCCGCGCGCGTTGGCGGCGTCACCTTTTTAAATTATCTGCTCGCTCGCCACGAGACCCGGCTCGCGCTCATCGGCGGCGGCGGGACGTTGATCGCAATCCTATTAAATTTAATCGGCGCGCCATCCCCTATCACCGATATTCTGCTCATCGCTGCAATGTGCGTGGCGGGCTACCCCATTGCCAAGAGCGGACTCTCCACGCTGATCATCAACCGCGACTTCAACATCAATTTATTGATGAGCATCGCCGCAGTGGGCGCGGTGATCA
>JACRLA010000306.1 GCA_016215145.1 Chloroflexota bacterium | reverse complement strand
GAGCCGAAGATGAAGTTGAGGGAGAAGAAGGCGAGTAAGGCAAAGAAGAGCTTGGTGGTTCGGTGGTTGGGTTGTTGGGTGGTTGATAGTATGCCGAAGAACGCTAGTATCAACGGCAAGATGCCAAGGTATGCGCCGCCCTCGACGTAGTTTTTAATTCCCCAATCAATTCGGGTGATCGATTCGCCTAAAGTGTTTTTGCTGACGGCAGTCCATTGCTGCGTGAACAGATCGAAGTATGTGTGATGGCTCGGGTTGCCAAAGATGTTCGGGACGAAGAAGGCGAGAATGTGACGTACCGGAAATGCCCAACCGCGAACTTGATCAAGCGTGGCAGAACCGACGCGGAAGTTTTGACTCGTCACCTCAAACAATGGCAAGAGTTGAACTGCGCCGAGCGCGATGCCGAGCGCAACCATTGAGAGGAGATAGATAGACGGACGGAATACGGAATACGCAATACGCGATCCCTTATTCCGTATTGCGTATTCCGTAAGTTTGACTACAGAGTATGTTCCCGCGATGAGCAATGTGTAATAAACAATCTCGGGATGTCCGGCGAGAATTTGAAAACCTAAGGCGACTCCGCCTAACATAACCCAAGGCAGTGACGAGGGTCTGCCGCCGAGGGCGGGGCGCTGGCGCACGATCCATTCCACGCAGGCGAGAATAAGCGGCAGCCATACCACACCGGCGATGATCATCACGAAGACCACGCTGACGATCATGAATAAACTGAATTCGTAAATTAGCCCACCGATGAACGCGGCGAATTTGCTTTGACCGAGAGAGCGCAAAAAAATATAGGCGAAGAGTCCTGCCAGAAAAAATTGCGAGACGATGAACCAGCCATAAGCGTTGGCGACGGGGAGAATGTAGAAGATGATTGAAAACGGATACAGCGCGGAATGCTGCCCCGCCGCCAGAAACGGCACGCCCGCGAATTGATGCGGATTCCAAAGAGGCAGTTCGCCGCTCTTGAGTGAATCAACGATAAATCGTTTCCACGCATAATTTTCGAGCAGTAGATCGGAAACGAGATCGTTGTGCGGCGTGATGATATTGAATTGAGATTTTGCCGAAGCCCAAGGCTCGATGAAAAATAAATTATCAGCCGGGATGAGAGTCTTGCCGCCGAAGGTGACAGAGGCGAAAAGAAAAAATGGCAGAACGAGGTAGGCGAGAGCGGCGAGGAGGTCGGCGTGGTGTTGGCGAATGATGCGAGACATTATGTCCTTCTATCTTTCGGACTCAATCCCCCATGTCTCGTCCTCACCTGCCACGTTCGCAATGCCGCTTCGATTTTCACAGGGATGCTCATCTTCGATTTGCCGATGCGCCGATCTTCAAAATAGATCGGTATCTCCAACACGCGATAGCCCATCTTCTCGGCGAGATACGCCATCTCGACTTGAAATACATAACCGTTGGAGTGAATGCGATCTAACCCGATGCCAAGTAACGTTTCTTGCTTCCACGCTTTGAAGCCGGCAGTTGTGTCGTGCGTGCTAACACCCAAAATGATTCGTGTGTAAAGGCTGTTGGCAAACCAACTCAACAAATATCGCCCGAACTCCCAGCGCTCATCCACTTTGCCGCCGCGCACGTAGCGTGAGCCGACGACCACGTCATAATTTTTAATTTGGTCAATCATTTGCGGGATGTAAGATGGTGAATGTGAGAAGTCGCAATCCATTTGCACGATCACGTCGGCGCCACCTTTGATCGCTTGGGTGAATCCTTCGATGTAAGCCGTGCCGAGTCCGCTTTTTCCTTCACGATGGATCACGGTGACGCGGTCTCTGTTTCCTTGAGCGAGTTCGTCGGCAACTTTTCCTGTGCCGTCGGGTGAGTTGTCATCTACAACCAAGATCGAAAGATCGTTTAAGGATAAGGCGTGCAACGCCGAAACCATTTTGGGAAGGTTATCGGCTTCGTTATAGGTGGGGAGAACAACGGTTATTTTCATTTCACAGACAGAAAAAAAGACCGCATCGTCCGGGACGGTTTCCCGTGCGACGAGCGGTCGCGAAGTCATCCATGTTGAAGATCAGTGTTGTGCGCTCAGCACTTCTTTCTTGAGGGCGTCTAAATCTTCGCGCGACGCCTCCTCGCTGGCGTTGATTCTTCGCAAATCCAAAGATAATTTCTCTTGCTCACTGATCACCGGATTGTTCCGATCTTTAACTGGATAGAAATAATCTATGCTTTGAGACAATCGGTTGCGAATCCGGGCTTCAATGTCGCGCGCCCGCGATTCGGTGGTGATGATGATCCATTCTTCGGGGGATATGTGACCCATGAAATCTCCCTCACGCCGTTCTTCCTTGATGGAGTTGCCGATCATGAAACTTATAGCGCGCAATACATCATCGGCGGCGATAAACCCGTAGCGGTTACGGAACTGATTCAAGTTTTTCACGCGCGCCACCAGCGCCGTCTCTCCCGAACCGACATGGATCTTGGCGATTTGCTCCTCTACCAATTTGCCTTCCGGCAAATCGGTGACAGCATTAATAAGCACTTTTTGCTCGGCGCGATTGAGAGCGTTACGAACGCGCAAGCGCAGTTCTTGAATATCAAACGGCTTGGTAATGTAGTCAACAACGCCCAACTCTAACCCGTGCAATTTATCATCACGGTCACGGCGCTCAGTTAAAAAAATAATGGGGATTGATTTGGTGTGACGGTTCGTGCGGATACGGCGGCAAACTTCATAGCCGTCTATATCGGGCAAGCGAATATCTAAAACGACGATGTGAGGAGATTTTTCTTGACAGAGGCGGACACCGTCTTCGCCCCATGCCGCAGTCAAAACATCATAACCCTGAACGCGGAAGTAAGCATTCAGCATCTCGGCTAAGTCGAGATCGTCTTCCACGATCAAGATAGATTGTTTTTCGGCCACGCAGGGGCCTCCGCCACTAATCGATGGGTTCTTTTTGGATGATGAAGGTGCAAGCCGGATCGCCCATGGCAATACATTTATCTTCATTGACCCGGAACTCATGCCCACCGGATACCCATTTGAAGGCTTCTTGCAAGAGGCCTGTCGCGGTGTAACACACTTGTTTATCAGACTTGCGCCCCCAGCAGCACGGGCATTTGTGGATGGTGTAGACGTAATCGTTATCGAGTTCTTCTACGGTGGAGTATTGATCGGAAACTTGGGAGAACACTTTTGCCATGGAAGGAAGAGCCACTTTGATCTTGACCGCCAGTGGTAAGACTTTGAATGCCATATCACCTACTCCGGCGAGGGCGCCGAAGTTCTTTAAACCCTGGGCAAATGTGGCGCGCCCGGCGCGAAGCGCCAACCCGCGCCCGCCGCGCGGACCATACATTTCCTCCAGCGCCGCATGAAGCGCCGAGTAATCAGAAAAATCAAATTCCCGTTCCAAGTCCTCGGGTGGATAGTTGTCAATCAGACGTTGCAGGCTCGCCATGTTGAGAATGGCATTTAAACCATTCTTGCCCATCACTTCTTCCATGGCAAGGATGGTGATGCGAGCAAATCTATTAGGATAAGTCAAACCACTCTTGGGGATAGTAACAGTCACAGTCGCCTCCGAAGAACCCTAAATCATCTTCGCCAAATCACTTGCGGCTCGACGCATATCGAGCAACAACAAGCCAAGTTTCGCATCTTTACGAGCAAGAACCGTCAACACAGCCTCGGCGCCCACCGCCATGAGGAACACGTAACCGTTCTCACCTTTGATATAAACTTGATCGAGAATACCGCGACCTAACTCTGTGGCAATGCGCTCACCTAAGGACAACATTGCTGCCGACATTGCGGAAACTCTATCTTCTTCTACCTCACGCGGTAGAGCGGATGCCATTGTTAAACCATCCACACTTACGACAGCAGCGGCTTCAACATCGGGTGAGCTCACTTGCAATTCGCGTAAGCGGTCTACCATCGTTTCGGTGCGAGATTTACTCAAAGCGCGTCTCCTTCCCTGATCTCAGATCATTCTTTTAAATAATGGATTAGCGTTGAGTAATTTAGCATAACGCTATAGGCTTGTCAAATAGCGCCTCGCAGTAAACGTCTCGTGAAATGTTGATAATATGGTAGAGTCAATTTAAATCTTTTAGATCGAGGTCGAATCAATGACAGAAATAATTACCGAATGGATCACGCATTACGGATCCACAGTGGGATACGTAATCTTGTTCGCCATCATTTTCGCCGAGTCGGGTTTGTTTTTTGGTTTCTTTCTTCCGGGCGATAGTTTGCTTCTCACGGTTGGGCTGCTCGCCTCGCGCGGCTTTATGAGTATGTGGGTGCTGCTGCCGTTGCTGTTCATTGCTGCTGTATTAGGTGACAACGTAGGTTACTGGTTTGGCGCAAAAACGGGTCCGCGCATTTTTACTCGCGAAGAATCGTTGTTGTTCAAACCAAAAAATCTATTGGCGGCGAAAGCGTTTTACGAAAAGCACGGCGGCAAGACAATTGTCTTGGCGCGTTTCATGCCGTTCATCCGCACGTTTGCGCCGATTGTTGCCGGGGCAGTTGAGATGAACTATCGCAGTTTCTTTATTTACAATTTGTTGGGCGGCGCCTTGTGGGCAATCGGCGTCACCGTGCTCGGTTATTTGGTGGGTTTCTTTTTTGGGCAAGTGGAAGGGATGGATAAATACTTTACGCTGGTGGTGATCGCCGTCATCTTCATCTCGGCGTTACCGGCAATGATGCATGTTTGGAACGACAACCGCCACGAAATTTTTGCGTGGATTCAAAAGTTGCTTAATCGTCGTGCCGTGCGTGATACCGAACCCGATTTGTAGCGCAAATTGTCAAATGGCGTAACAAAAAACGGCGCAAGAATTTTCTTGCGCCGTTTTTATTTTCTTCTTGCTAAGGTTTTCCCCACACCACGAATGAGCCATGCTCCGAAACGGTGACGCCGTTTTGTGTGATAGAGGCTCTGTAGAGAATTAAATCGCCGGGTTTGTACGGTTTGACTGCCAGTGAGACAAACGCATAGCCGTTTCTGTCGCTTGGAGACGTCTCATAGCGTTCAGAGTTAACAGCATATTGAACAGAAAAGGATACGACAATGCCTGAGACGGGCTTTCCTTTATCATCCGTTACCCACGCTTTAAGAGTCTGCCGTTGTGTTTTGATATCAAACACCGGGAATTCCGGTAAAGTCTTTAACCCTAATCCTTTGGGTGATACATCGGGTGGAGGCAGCATAAATGTCGGCGTTGCCGTTACAACATTGGCGGGACCTGACGATTGACATTTTTTGTTGATGGTGCACCATTGGCTACCTAAGTTGAGCAAACCGAATTGATATTCAACCGGTTTGCTTTTGTTCCAAACAATCGAAGCGCGCTCAAAGTGCTGGATCACTTGTGTCCCCGAAATATACATTTCCGAGATCGGATAGCCGAAAAATTGCAAACCACCTTGCTGGTTGAAAAATCCCAAGAATTCTTGGCGCACCGAATGGCAGTCGAAATAATAAGCATTGGGCGCAACGTCTTGGGGTCGGATGCATGGCGTTGAGTTGCCTTCAAAATTGATACCGATGCTGCTTGGGATGACTTGCTTGCCTTCGGGGAGTTGTGGGTGATACTCTAAGCGGACATTTTGGAAATATTGAACTCTGACTCCCTCTTCAATAAGACCAGATGTAATGGGAACGCCCAAGACCAAAGCGCCGCCGTTCGCGTTGTAGTAACCGCGAAAGGGTTCTGCCACTTCATGCTCTCCGCTGGATTTGGGCGTAGAAGTAGGCGAACTACAGGCGACCACTATGAGTGTGAGGCAAAGCAGAGCAGTGTGTATAGATTTCATGGATGTTCAATCCTGTCTCGTTCCGTTAACGAATTCTTAACGATTATATTCGACATTGTTGCAAACTCAAAGCTACAAATGTCTCGCCTTCGTACATGACGAAAATCAGCCACATCTTTGGCTTTTTCCCCTTATTCGCGTTATACTCACGCCGTGCCGACACTAGAACAACAGCGAACCGAAGCCCGATTTCTCTTGGATGATCGTTTCCCTTCCGACGCTTTTGCCGCCTACTACACCCTCTACCACGATCCAAAACGCACCGACATCTTCCTCAACTACGACCAACTGAATCGTGTCAATGGATTTTTAACTCGCGCCCAGACCGGTTTAGATCTGTTCCGTCCGGTGGTGGTGGTTCGCGCCGTCAATGAGCTAGTGGCGGCATCACTTTTTGAATCAGGTCTGCACGCCAATCGTCCGTATTATTTGATCGCGCCTCTGTCGTTAGGGATGGTGATCAATCGAATGCTCACCGTGACTGATTCGGAAGTGCTGCGCGTCTATCGTCTCGATCCAAGCCGCTTCAATTCGCAGATCAATGTGCTGGCGGTTTCTAGCCGCGCGCCGGATGGCTCGCCGCGTTTTGAGATCGGATCGAATAACCAAGTGTATGCGCGGGCGGGAGTGAATTGGCGGTCTCCGCATTTTGCTGAAGTGTATGTTTACACCGAAGCTCAAGCGCGCGGGCGCGGTTGGGGACGTTCCGTACTTTCATCATTGTGCGTTGCTTTGCTACAGGATGGATTGATGCCGCTTTACGTTGTGAGCGAACAAAACGCCGTCTCGATCAATCTCGCCGAGAGCGTTGGTTTTGTGGATAGTGGCGCGCGTGAATTTGCGGCGCAAGTGGTGCGGATAGAAAAGTGAAATATGAGTCATGCCACACACACCTTCCCTAAAAATTTTAAATGGGGCGCCGCCACTGCCGCGCATCAGGTGGAGGGTGGGGCAGCCGACAGTGATTGGGCAGCGTGGGAGAAACTCCCAAACAAGATCAAAGAAAATGGATCGGCGGCGGTTGCCTGCGATTGGTGGAATGGCCAACGCTGGCGCGAAGATTTTGATCGCGCCGCAAACGACGGGCAAACCACTCATCGCTTGGGCGTGGATTGGAGCCGCATTGAACCGCGTTTGGCGATTTGGGATGAAGACGCGCTCGATCATTATCGAGAGATGATCAAGGGGTTGCGGGATCGTGGTCTGGAGCCGATGGTGACCCTGCACCATTTTACGAATCCCTTGTGGCTCGCCGAGCGTGGCGGTTGGGAGAATCCTGACGCCGTCATTTACTTCGAGCGATTCGTCCGCAAAGTTGTCAACGCTTTAAAAGATCATGTGGATCTGTGGTGCACCCTCAACGAGATCAATATCTTTGCCTATCAGTCTTACATGGACGGCGTGTGGCCCCCCGAAAAAAAAGACACCGCAACTTGTTTTAAAGTGATTCGCCAAATGTTACTGGCTCACGCCGCCGCCTATCGCGCCATCCACGAGATACAGCCGACGGCGCGCGTGGGAATCGCTCATCACATTCAACTCATTGACCCGCATCGCGCCGACTTTGCCCCCGATAATTGGATAGCGAACTTTCAAACGCGCGTCTTCAACGAATCTATTCCCCACGCCCTGCACACGGGTCATTTGCATTTCCCCATTGGCAAATGGAATGAGCATCTACCCGAGCTGGCGAACACGATGGACTACGTTGGCATTAACTACTACTCTCGCCGTGTGGCGGCTTTTGATCTCTCTGCCGCCGCGACTCTGTTTGGGCGCACGTTCCACGAGCCAGAAGCAGAGATGGATCATGTAAATCTCAACGAACTCTATCCGTCCGGTTTACATCGTGTGATCAAGTGGGCAGACCGATTCAAAAAACCGATTTACATTACCGAGAACGGCTGGGGCGACGCCGATGAGAGTCGGCGCACGCGAGCGATGCTGCTGCACTTAAGAAATTTGTGGAGCGCGGTGAACAACAACTTCCCGGTGCGCGGCTATTATTATTGGTCGCTCGTTGATAATTTTGAATGGGAACGCGGCTGGGTTCAACGCTTCGGACTTTACGAACTTGATCTGACAACTCAAGAACGCACGCCGCGCTCTGTGGCGAAGTTATACGCTGAAGTGTGCAAGACGAACACGCTTACGTCGGAGATGGTGGAGCGTTATGCGCCGGAGATGACGCCAACGATGTTTCCGGGATAAACGAAACCCGAAGGGTCTCCAAGACCCTTCGGGTTTTTTTGTTTACGACTCGCGCATACGATACCCAAACCCCCTCACGGTCTGAATCATTTCGGGGTCGGTGGGGTCGCGTTCCAGTTTTTGGCGCAAGAACCAGACGTAACGCCGTACGTAACCGCGCTCCGAACCCGGCGCCAGTTCGAGCCCCCACACGGACTTCAGTAATTCCTCTTCCGAGATCGCCCGCCCTTTGTTCTCAACCAGAAAGCGCAGCATTTTAAATTCTGTTGGCGAGAGTGATACGGCTTCGCCGTCGCGCACCACGCTCAATCGATCTAAATCTACGGTCACGTTTCCAAACGTGAAGAGGTTGCGCGGAGTGGGGCTCGCGCCGCGCGCCCGATTGAGCACGGCAGTGATGCGCGCCGAAAGTTCGGCGAAGCTGAAGGGCTTGGTGATGTAATCGTCAACGCCCAGACGAAAGCCGCGCAGTTTATCTGCCTCCGAGCTTTTGGCGGTGAGCAAGATCATCGGCACCGACGAGATTTCACGAATGCGCGAAGCCAAGACGAAGCCATCCATTCCCGGCATCATCACGTCTAACACAATAATGTCGGGTCGCTCGTCGTAGAGCAGCCGTAGAGCCGATTCGCTTTTGTCGGTGCTGAGGACCTCGAAGTCAGCATTCGTCAAGAACTCGCTCAAGAATTTGAGAAGGGTGCTGTCGTCGTCAACAAGGAGAACAGTAGTCATATAGTTACTTTGTAAATAGATACTCAGGCATCAAACCTTTGAACGCTGATGGCGCTGATTTGCGCTGAGGAACGCTGATTCTTTTTTTATGTCAGCGTTCTGCTTTTAAACTCTGAACGCCGAATCGTTTACTCTGTAAAGCGACTGGCGATTTTCAGTTTAATACAAAACGTAGAACCGCCGCCGGGTGTCTCTTCATAAGTGATCGTGCCATTCATCGCTTCGATGAAGCGGCGCGTGGTGTGTAAGCCCAATCCATAGCCGTATATTTTCTGCGAGTCGCTGGGGTTTACGCGATGGAATCGCTCAAAAACTTTTTCGCGGTGTTCCGGTGGGATGCCCGACCCGTGATCGGCGACTCGCACTTCGACATAATCTTCCTCGCATCGCGCCAAAATTTCAATAGAACTTTCGGGGGCATACTTCAGCGCGTTATCTACAAGTTGGGTGAGCGAACTACGCAAGCCGCGCTCGTCGGCAAGGACGCGCGGCAGTGTCGGCGGCACATCGAGTGTGAGGCGCGCCGCACCGGCGCTTGCCTGGAACTGTTCGGCGACGGAATGGATCAAGGAGTGAAGGGAGAGGCTGATGATCGAAACCGGCAGTTGCCCGGCGTCGAAGGTGGAGAGGTCGAGTATCGCTTCGACTAAACGGGTGAGGCGACGCCCTTCACGACTCATCAGCGTTAAGGCTTCGCGCGAATCGAGTGACATGCCGCCATCTTTGCTTAACAGCAGTTCGAGACCGCCGTTGATGTTTGTCAGGGGGGCGCGCAGTTCGTGTGAGACCAGCGAGACAAATTCCGATTTTAACTGGTCGAGTGTTTGTAGTTCGATATTTTTTTCTTCCAGTTCACGATTGGCGTCGGTGAGGTCGGCGGTGCGCTCGTGGACTCGTTGTTCGAGATCGGCGTTGAGCCGCAGTAGGCGATCTTGCGCCTCTAGTAGTTGAGCGTTGAGGCTGCGGAGTTTTGATTCCATATGCTGCCGCTCGGTGATGTCGCGGGCAACGCCGACCAAGCCGTTGACCGCTCCGGCGTCGTCACGCAAAGCGTTCAAAACCAACGCCAGGGTGATCGGGTGCGTGCGTAGGAATGCCGAGCCTTCGCCGCGCCACTCGCGTTGAGTGGCGGTGATCAATATTTGTTCGTTATCCGCCGGAGAGGAGGGTTGAAAGGCTTCGGACAAGAATTGATTTTTAAGTGAGACGTCGCGCGACAAGTTTAACAAGGTATAGGCGGCAGGATTCGCCAAGACCATCTGCCCGTTCTGCTTGCAAATAAATGCCGCATCGGAGGCGCTGTTGACGAGTTGGGCGTAGCGTTGAAATTCATTTTCGCCGAGCAACATGCCTTGACGCACGACGAGCAGCGAACTGAATAAGATGGCGAGGAAGAGTCCGATCTCGTTGATCTGACTTAAGGCGATCTGAATGATGATGGTTTCGGTGAAGAGCGCCAGCACGGCTATCACCGGCACGATGCGCTGCGCCAGTAAGGTCAGGCGGGCGCGCGCGCTGCCTGGCTGTGGCGGGTCGTTTTCGTTTAATGCTTGCGCGATCACGGCGGCGACACCGATGAGGAGTTGTCCGCCGATCACCGTTAAACTCACCACGCAGATCGATCCAATCGCTAACACAAACCACGAGGAGGAGACGCCGAGCGCGGGCGCGCGCAAGATCGCCGCCGAAGCGACGACGATTAAGAATAATCCAAATAAAGGATAGGCGATGTCCCAGACGCGCTCATTGAGCGGCGCCGGTGTTTCGAGCAGGCTGCGGAATTTGAGGTCGTAAAAAATGGCGGCGGCTGAGCCGATGACGAGAATAATGTCAATCCACATTCGCAGGCTGCGCGACGATGAGGCGCGTTGCGTTATTGGATAGCGCCACACGCCAAAGGCGATGAGTAAGTGTCCGACGAGGCGCACGAAGTCGGCGAGGCTGCGCTCGCCGATTTGAGTCGGCAGGATGAGGGTGATGATCAACGTGATGAGATCTGCCAGCCACCATGCGCTCAGACCCATTGCCAAAATATCCCATGTGGCGCGGAGATCGGATCGAGGATGTGAACGTCTTAGATGGAAAGCAAGAATCAGCGGTGCTGCCGCCAACCCCAGTGAGGCGATGGAGGGGAATGGAACCGGCATCGGCTGCGCGGCGATGGCGATTACGCCAAAGGTGGCAATGGCGATCAACCAACGCCGGGCAGGGTGTTCGAAGAAAGACGGCGAGAAAAAATTTCGAGAGTGCTCGAGCATGACGTGACGATTATACGCACAGTTCTCTTTGGCAAATATTGAGTGTTTTTGAAACACTCGGTGTCTCGCTAAGTGAATTATGAAAACATCCCGATGACGTGTGCAGTGTCACCGGGATGTTTTGGCATTTAAGTTTGCTTAGCCAGCGCCAAATGTGGGAGTTGAGGTCGGTGTTCTAGTTGGGGAGGCGGGCG
>JACRLA010000305.1 GCA_016215145.1 Chloroflexota bacterium | reverse complement strand
TGCCAGTTGGGTTTACGCCGAAACAAGCGCGGATGCCGCCACCCTCAAAGATTTAGCCGAGCGTGATCTGATCGATCTGGGCGAAGAAGAAACGATCCGCGATCCATTGGCAAATGAAATTTTTGCGCCATTCGATCCACCGTTGCTCACGGATGATCAACAAAACATCTGGCGCGAGATCGAAGCGGCAATTAAATTTTCGCCCAAGACCCCGCCGCCGTTTTTGATTCACGGCGTGACGGGTTCGGGTAAGACGGAAATATATTTGCGCGCAGTGGCGGCAACCCTTGAGAAAAAGTTGCGCGCCCTCGTCCTCGTCCCCGAGATCGCGTTGACTCCGCAAACAGTGCGCCGCTTCGCCGCCCGATTTCCGGATCGAGTCACCGTGCTTCATTCCGAATTAAGTGACGGGCGGCGTTACGATATGTGGCGGCGCGCGCGCGCGGGCGCGGTGGACATCGTGATCGGTCCACGCTCGGCGTTGTTCGCGCCGTTGCCCGACATCGGTTTGATCATTGTGGATGAAGAACACGACGAGTCGTATTATCAAAATGATGCGCCGCATTACAACGCGCGCGACGTGGCGGTGGAGTATGCGCGGCGAGTCAACGCGGTGTGTCTGCTCGGTTCGGCGACGCCCGATTTAGTTTCGTATACGAAGGCGAAGCGCGGCGAGTATCGTTTGCTGGAGATGCCGCAGCGCATCATGGCGCACGGCGAGTATTTGGCACAACAAGCCGAGCGATTAAATCTCGCGCCGCGTTATCACTCGTTGAACGACACCGCAAAATATATGGACTTGCCCGAGGTGAGCGTAGTGGACATGCGCCAAGAGTTGCGCGTGGGCAACGTTTCGATCTTTAGCCGCGCATTGCAAACGGCGGTGAACGAATCGCTTGAGGGGCATCAACAAATTATTTTATTTTTAAATCGGCGCGGCACGGCGACACATATTTTTTGCCGTGATTGCGGTTACATCGTAATCTGTTCGCAATGCGGCACGCCGTTGACGTATCACGGCGACGAGAATCAATTACAGTGTCATCACTGCGGCAAAACAAAACGCAAGCCGCCGCACTGCCCGCAATGCAAGAGCAATCGAATTAAATACTTCGGCGCAGGCACAGAGCGAGTGGTTGAAGAGGCGGCAAAACTTTTTCCTGATGCAAGAACATTGCGTTGGGATCGTGACACAACGCGGATGAAGGGCGCGCACGATTTAATTTTGCGCCAGTTTCGAGATCAACAAGCGGATATTTTGATCGGGACGCAGATGATCGCCAAGGGGCTTGATCTGCCGCTTGTCACTTTGGTCGGCGTGGTGTCTGCCGACACCGGGCTCAACATGCCCGACTATCGCGCCTGCGAGCGCGTCTTCCAAATTTTGACTCAAGTCTCGGGTCGCGCTGGGAGATCATTGTTAGGCGGGCGAGTTATTTTGCAAACCTATCAACCTGAGCATTACGTGATCCAAGCCTCGTCAAGACATGATTTCATCGGCTTCTATCAACAGGAATTAGAGAATCGCAAACAGTATGGCTACCCACCTTATGGCAAATTAGTTCGTTTGGTTTACTATCATCGCAAGAACGATCAAGCCGAGATCGAAGCGCGGCAGGTGGCAGAGTTGATTCGCAAACGGATGCGCGACGCGGAAGCGACAACGACAACGTTGATCGGACCCGCGCCGTGTTTCTTTGATCGCATTCAGGGTGACTATCGTTGGCAGATCATTTTGCGCGGACCCAATCCGTCATCCCTTGTGCCGAAGGAGAGGGTGAGAGGGTGGAGGGTAGAAGTGGAGCCGTTGAGCTTGTTGTAGAAAAAAAGCGGATTTCTAAAGAAATCCGCTTTCTAATCCATTCGCATTCGTTAGCTGGCACTTGCCAACAATGGCATTAATAGAACGCCATCGCGTTCCACGTTTCGCCACAGTGTGCGCTTCTCGACTTCTTGACGTTCCCACTCATTGCGTGATTGAAAATGCAAATTAAAAATCACGTCATGCTCAAGCGAGACTCGTGAAGCAACACGGCGCATTTCCCATTTGAGATCGGGCAAAAGTTTTTCAACCACCAATAACACGTCAATATCCGAGTCGGACGTGAAATCACCGCGCGCTACCGAGCCGAAAAGAATCGCCGAGAGAATTTCACGCGGATATTTTTCTTGCAGGCGACGCATGAATTCTTGTGTCGCCTTGCGTTGCTGCGGTGTTGACTTCTCACTCCACTTTGTCTTCATGGCGTTCACTCAAAAACTTTTCAATCCGCGCGACAAATTTCTCCGCGCCGACAATAGATTTCTCTGCTTCCTCACGCGATGGAAAACGCGCTTTTTCGTAATCGCCTTCCATGCGTGTATCAAACGCTTGACCATAAATATCGCTGTATTCAGCTTCGATCAATCCTGTCTTAACATATTTTTGCCGAAACAGCGACATGACTCCAGAGTGTTTGCTGCGTTCCAAACCCTCAAGTTCTAGCACGGCATTTGCCGCATAGAAGACAGCATAATAGGCGCGATTGATCCCGCCTACATTGCCGCCATCATCAAAGTTTAACCGTGCCGAGCGCAATGCCCGCTGTGCGTAATCCATATATGTCGGCGCTTCTTTTAGTTCGTCGCTCATGGGTTAAAGTATACTCGTTTCTCAACGTAACGGAAAAACCCAATGAATTCATATCGCACCCTCCTCCTTAAACGCCTCACTCCCAAACCCTCCAACCTCCTCGACGTGCGGTCCACGCTCAAACATTTTGCGTTGATCAATTACGCTTTGCCCAAAGAGCGGTTAGAGAAATATATTCCCTTAGATCGCTTCGAGATTCCCGAATTTGAGATCGGCGGGCGGCGATTGGGGATGATGAGCGCGGTGCCGTTTCTCGACGTAGATTTTCATTTCATCAACTTTCCATTCATCAAGTTTCGCTTCGGTCAAACGAACTATCGCGTATACGTCATTGACAAGAAAACGGGCGAGCATTGCGTGTGGTTCTTCGGCACAACGCTTGGGTCGGTTATTGTGTATGCGGCACGACTGTTGTGGAAAATCCCTTGGCACTATGCGCGATACAAAATCCAATGCGAGAATGGCAAATGGCATTACGCAACCAATTCGAAATGGGGAGAGGCTGAAATTGAGATCGAAGATACGGGAGCGGTTGTCGGCGTCACCGAGGGATTCGAGTCTTACGATCAGATGAAACTGATCCTTACTCAGCCGATAGACGGATTCTTTTATCGTCTCGATGGCGCGTTGGGCAGTTATTCGGTTTGGCACGACGAGATGAATATCAGGCAAGGTCGCGCCAAGAATTTATATTTCGGTTTATACGAGCGTTTGGGTTTGCTCACGAAAGACGAAATGCAAAAACCACATTCGATCTTTTTGTGCGACGAGATTTTGTTTGATGTCTATTTGCCGCCGCGCAGATTAAACGCGGATGAGACAGACACACTTAAGGGGTGACACTCAATGGTTAATCCGATGACGTTTGTTAATTGATAATTCTAGATCGTGCGTTAGAATCAAAACAACTCTCTCTGGAGGCTCACATGATTCTTAAATATCTTCCATTCATATCCACGCTGGTCACGCTGCTCTTTGCGTGGTCGGTGTTCTCGCGTTACAGCCTCAAACGCGGCACTCACTTGCTCATGTGGGGCATCGGGCTGGTGTTATTTGCCGCAGGCACATTCGCCGAATCATTTCTGGCGCTGGCGTGGAGTGATTTTATTTTGCGCCTGTGGTATCTCAGCGGCGCCATGTTAACGGCAGCATGGTTGGGACAAGGCACAGTGTATCTGCTCGTGCGTAGAGAAAAAGTTGCACACGCCTCGGCGGCAGCACTCGCAGTGATCTCGATCCTCTCCATCGTGTTGATCGCCATCGCCAAAATCGATCCGTCCACTTTCGATCCACACATCGCCATCTCCACCCAATATAAAACGATGATGGAACGCACCGGACTCGTCACGCTGTTGACAATTCTGCTCAACATCTATGGCACGATCACGTTGATCGGCGGCGCGATTTATTCGGCGTATCTGTTTTGGCGCAAACAAGTTTTGCCGCATCGGGTCATCGGCAACATTCTCATCGCCGTCGGCGCAATGTTCCCCGCCGCCGCAGGCACGTTGATCAAGGTTGGCTTGAGCGATTATCTTTACGTCAGCGAACTGATCGGCGCCGCGTTGATGTTCGCCGGTTTCATCGCTGCCACATCGCCGCAAGCGGTTAAGCAAACGCAAGCGGCGACAGCGTAATTCCAAGACTTCCGAAGTCTGCGAGACTTCGGAAGTCTTTTTATTTCGGTTGTATACTTGCGCTCATGCAATCACTTCAACCCCTCCTCACCTACCCGCCCATTGATCGCATCCGCCGCAATCACGGACTCGAACACGCCACCATTCATCTCCTCTCGCGCAAGCGCCGCGTGAGCGTGGTGGGTCGTTCTGATTTAAGCGGCTTCGTGTTGATGGGCGATCTGAGCGAAGCAGAAATTATTGAAGCGGCGCACGAAGCGTTGGCGCGGATGAAAAGCGGTGAACGTGATTTAGCCATTCATCCCACCTGCGGCACCAACTTCGTCACCTCAGCCGCCTTTGCCGCGCTCGCCGCCTTTGTGGGCTTCTTCGGCGCGCGCAGCTTCAGCGCCCGCCTGTCGCGCATTCCGTTGGTCTTCGCCCTCATCACCGGCTCGCTCATCCTCGCTCAACCTGTTGGCTTGTCATTGCAAGCAAACGTCACCACCTCGGGCGACATGCGCGATATGGAAATCGTTTCCGTCAAAAAAGTTTCCGACTTCCCCGCACTCACGCATCGCGTTGAAACACACGGTTGATCCGTTGGGGCGCACGGCTGTGCGCCCTTACATCACGAAATGCCTCTCCTCATCCTTCACGGCGACGACGACTTCGCCATTGCCGAACGAGTCACCCAACTTAAAAACAAAATGGGCGATCCTTCAATGGCGTCGCTCAACATCAGCGAACTCAACGGCAAAAATGTTCCGCTCGCCGAACTGCGCGGCGTGTGCGACGCCATGCCGTTCCTCGGCGACAAACGTTTGATCCTCGTCAACGGTTTGCTCACTCGCCTGACGGGAAAAAGCGAAGAAGGTGAAGAAACAGAGTCGGCATCCGCCAGCGATTACACCGACGGGTTGATCGCTTACTTCGATCTTCTACCCGACACCACGCAACTCGTCTTCACCGAATCCAAACCGATCAACCCCGCCTCACGTTTGCTCAAAGCTGCCGTCAAAATTAAAGCCGAGATCATTAAGTGTGATGTGCCGCAGGGCGCGGCGATGAGTCAGTGGATCGTCAAACGGGCAAAGGCGAGCGGCGGCGATTTCAAAGGGGATGCCGCCGAGGCATTGGCAACCGCCATCGGCGACGAGCCGCGCATGTTGGCGAATGAAATTGACAAGTTGTTGGCGTATGTCAATTGGGCGCGCGCGGTGGAAGTGAAGGACGTGAATCAACTCACGCCTTCGGCAGGTGAAGCGATCATTTGGGATTTAGTGGATGCGCTCGGCGCGCGCAACGCGCAACAGGCATTGAATAAATTTCACACGTTGCTGGCGCAGCCCTCGCAAGACCAATTCGCCATCTTCAACATGATCGTCCGTCAGTTCCGTTTTATTTTGCAAGTGCGTGAGATTATGGATCACGGCGGCACGATCAACGACGTGATGAACAAGTTGAGCCAAAAATCTTTCCCCGCCGAAAAGTTGATGAG
>JACRLA010000054.1 GCA_016215145.1 Chloroflexota bacterium | reverse complement strand
TTGCAGATCGCCACCAAAACATTGGCAGGTGGATCGTTGGTTGTCGCGTTGGGTTCGATTCTCAAAACGGGCTACGATCTATTTTCCAAACTTGTTCTCGCGCGCTCAGAGCAACTCGCGGCTTTTTCTTCGCGCAAAGATTTCAAAGACAAGATCGGTTTCATGGCAGACATCAAAGCCGAAGTGACTCATATCGGCGCGATGTTGAATGCAGGCAAGCGTAGTCGTCCGGTTCGTTTCGTGATCTTCATTGACGATCTGGATCGCTGCCCACCAGCGAAGGCGGTTGAGGTGCTTGAGGCGATCATGCTCTTGCTCGCCGACGACGATGGCATCCCGTTCATTATTTTCTTGGGCATTGACGCGCGCGTGATTGTGAAAGCGATTGAAGAGCGTTATGGCAAAGTGTTAACGGATGCGGGCATCACGGGTTACGAATATCTCGACAAGATCGTGCAGATTCCGTTTCGCATCCCACCGGCGAATGAAACGGCGTTGAAGAAGTATGTAGAGTCGTTGTTGTGGAGGAGTGATAAGGAAAGAAAAGAGGCAAAGGAAAGGGAAGAAAAGGAAAGAAAGGAAAAAGAGGAAAGGGAGCAGAAGGAAATAAAGGGAAGGGCGCAAGAGGTGAAGCAGGGAGTTGTAACGAAGATCGAATCGGGTGAGGCGGGCGCGGGTGCGGCGGCAAAGAGCCAAACACAAGCGGAGGGTGAGGGCGCGGTGGCGGCATCACCTGATCAAAAACCGCCAGCCCAAAGTGATCAGGCTGCGCGTGAGTCGTCAAAAATTCCGCAGGTCAAGATTCAATCTGTTGAAGTGCCGTTCAAAGAGGAAGAGCAAACGGCGTTCAAAGATTTTTCGCGTTACTACACGCCCAACCCGCGCCGCATTAAACGCATCGTCAACATTTATCGCATCGTGCGTTTGTTGGCGGGCGAACAGAGCGCGGAGTTTCGGCGCAAGATGATCAAGTGGGTGATCTTGAGCGAGCAATGGCCTTACCGTGTGGCGTGGGTGTTGCAAAAGATCGAGGACGAATATCAATTGAGTCACGAGTTGGGCGCAACGTTATCGCTATGGTCGGTGTTTGAATCGGTGCAGGAGCGCGTGGGGGAGGGAAAAGAGTCGCTGGCGAATCTGGATGGTGACAAAGAAGTGTTTGAAGTGTTTGCCAAGCTAGAGCCGCTGATCACGGTGGGCGATATTAAGCAGTTGAGGGCGTACACGTTTAATTTAAATCCGGCGTTGCAGAGTGAAGTGATCAAGGCGGCGACGGTGAAACCGGAAAAAGAAAATTTGCCAAAAGCGATGGCGATGCGAGTATGAATCAGATATTTTCATTGACAACTTCTTTACTCCCATGTTACTATTGCGCCGCTTGGCACAAAGCCCTCTCACGCAAAAATTTTTCGGCGTGACGGGACGAAATTTTTCGGAGACTTTATGCAGACGGATTGGTTATTCATCGGAATCTTTTTAGCGATCGGTTTAGTTGTAGAGTCGGTCTTCCTCTTTCCGTGGGCAGTGGCATATAAAGCGATGCCGTTCTTCATGGTCTTCGAGGGCATTCTTTTCATCCTCTTGCTCGTTGGCGCGTTGGTTTATATCTGGCGCAAAGGCGTGTTGGAGTGGGCGTAATAATTAACAGGTGACAGTCACTTTGGATGACTTTCACTTGAACCAATAACGAGAAAAGTGACTGTCACCTTATTTCGGAAATGCACAATACTTTCTAAAGTATTGTGCATTGTTTTGTGGAGTGATTTATGCCAACTTTTGATCCCGCTAATATCTTCATGTGGGCGTATAAATTTTTGGGATGGTGGTTAACCTCATTGGGTCTCGCGCCGGAGTTCGTGCTATTCGTGCAGCTGTTTGCCGCGATTGGCATGTTAGCCACAGTGGTCTTATTGATCCCGATCTTCACCATCTGGTTGGAGCGCAAGATCGCCGGACGCTTTCAAGATCGTTTGGGACCGAATCGCACCGGACCTTATGGCTTGCTTCAATCCTTCGCCGACGTTTTAAAACTATTAACTAAAGAAGACATCACGCCCCACAAAGCGGATAAGTGGATATTTAACTTGTCACCGTTGTTTGGAGTGTTATCTATCATCACGGTGTGGGCGGTCATCCCATGGGCGTCAACGATGGTCGGGGCAGACATCAACGTCGGCGTGTTGTATCTACTCGGCATCAGCGGTCTCGGCACGATTGCTATTATGATGGGTGGCTGGTCGTCGAACAACAAGTTCGCCTTGCTCGGCGCGTTCCGCGCGGTGGCGCAACTCGTCGCCTACGAAGTGCCGATGATCATCACGCTTCTCATTCCGGTGATGCTCTCCGGTTCGATGAGTTTGCAATCTATTGTCAAAGCGCAAGGCGATGTATGGTTTATTGTTCTCGCTCCGTTTGCGGGCGTGTTATTTTTTATCACCTCCATCGCCGAGATTGGGCGCGCGCCGTTTGATCTGCTCGAAGCCGAAAGTGAAATCGCCACCGGTTACAACATCGAATACACCGGCATGAAGTTCGGCGTGTGGATGCTGCAAGAATTTTCGCACGCCTTCGCCGTCGGTCCGCTCTTCGCCACATTTTTCCTCGGCGGTTGGCACGGACCCTACGCCACCGAAATTCCGGTGCTGGGCATCGTCTACTTCATGCTCAAATCATTCTTCGGTTATTTCATGATCATCTGGGTGCGCTCGACTCTGCCGCGCATACGCATTGATCATCTGATGTCGCTCAACTGGAAATTTTTTGTTCCGGTCTCGCTGTTGGCGTTGATCGTCACGGCGTTAGTAGATAAAGCGATGAGCGAGTTCGCTCCCGGCACAGGCGTGGCCGGTCGCGCCATTGTTTTGTTCACGGCAAATGTGCTATTGGTGATCTCGGTGATCATCGGGATTCGCAACGCGGCACACGCGGCGCGAGTTGAAGAGGAAGGCGATGACCACGCCGATCATCACGGTGACGCCGCCGACTCTCACGACGACCATTCTGCCCATCCCGCTCCGGCGCATTAATTGAAAAATTCGTGTTATTCGTTTATTCGAGTCACGCAAGTCCCCGAAGTGTAGCGAAGTGGGATTCGTGATTAAAGCGCGTAAGTTCAGTTAGGAAATAAAATATGAGTGTTACGCTTCCACAAATTATTTTCATTGTCGTCGCCATCGGCACGTTGTTCACCGGAACGATGGTCGTCGTGGCTCGCAACTTGGTTCACGCCGCGTTGTGGTTGATCTTATCGTTCTTCGGAGTCGCGGTGGTCTTCGCCATGCTCGAAGCCGGTTTCATCGCCGTCGTGCAAGTGGCTCTTTACATCGGCGCGATTGCCATCTTGATCATCTTTGCCATGATGTTGACTCGCAAAGTGATGAACGACACCGAACCGCAAACCAACAGCCAATGGGTTTTAAGTTTTCTGGTTGCCGCCGCCGCCTTCATCGGATTAGCCGGTTTGCTTAATGCAACCGTCTGGTCCCCTTTGCAAGTAGTATCTTTGGAGGGCAGTGTGGCGCAGTTGGGTCGCGCGCTCGTTGAACCGAATCAATATGTGTTGCCGTTTGAAGTCG
>JACRLA010000304.1 GCA_016215145.1 Chloroflexota bacterium | reverse complement strand
GCTTGATAACAACGTGATCGATCTGCACGCGGCGCAAAGTTGGGCGCAGGGGGCGCGGTCTCTGCCACCCGAACCCCTGCCGCCATCTCTCTTTGAACTGATTCACGCCGGACAGCCTGTGTGGTTGTATGCAAAGAATTTGATCAACGTGCTGGATGGAGTCGATCCACTTCATGCGAAGGGCGCGCACAAAATCCGCGTGGGCTGGCGGCTCGACGAAGTGCAACTTTTTCCTCCCTTGCCCCGCCCGATGAGTCTGCGCGACTTTTATGGATTCGAGAATCATGTAAAGGCGGCGTACGCCAACATCGGGCGCGACGTGCCAGAAGTGTGGTATGAATTCCCCGCGTTTTATTACACCAGCGCCAATTCGATCTTAGGAACAAACGAACCTTTGCCGTATCCCAAATTTACGCAAGCATTAGACTTTGAATTAGAGATCGCCTGCGTCATCGGCAAAATCGGGCGTGACATCCCCGTTGAGAAAGCGCACGACTATATTTTTGGTTATATGATCATGAACGACTGGTCGGCGCGCGACCTGCAAAAGAAAGAGATGAAGATGTTGGGTCCGGCGAAGTCAAAAGATTTTGCCACGTCGTTGGGTCCGTGTGTGGTGACACCCGACGAATTAAGTAACCGCGCCAGTGACCGCCTCACCGTGTATGATCTGCCAATGACGGCGCGAGTGAATGGAATCGAAAAATCGCGCGGCAACTTTAAAGATATCTACTATACTTTCGCGCAAATGATCGCCCGCGCCTCTGAAGACGCATTCTTGATGCCCGGCGACGTGATCGGTTCTGGCACAGTTGGCACAGGGTGTCTGTTAGAGTTGACGAAAGGCGAAGGTCCTTGGCTGCAAGCGGGTGATGTGGGGGAACTGGAAATTGAGAGATTGGGGGTGTTGAGGAATCAGATCGTATTACAAACGTAGAAATGATCTATTAGGTCATCTCTATACACAAAGGGAAACAATATGACCGAAGTAAAGATTGATACTATCCGTTTCTGTAGAATTTGCTGGAACTCACAAAAATGGCAACGCCCTACAGGTGAAGCAGCAAAACTTGAACTAGGTTCTTATGTTTCGCAGTACGGGTTCGGTCACGAAGAATGGCTTTTTAATCTTAATTGGATAATTGATGAATATCGATATGGTTTTCTACAGCCACTTTCTACCCAGCATCCGACAGGCGAATTCTACAACTATGAAATAATTTTATACACAGTTGCTCCGAACAAAACTAAACTCTTTGTTGGTCGTATAAAGCAATGTCAAACTATTACACTAACTGAAGCTAATCACATATACCAAAGTTATAAGCAGAATGGTTGGCTGGAAGAAATGATTTCTGACTTAAAAAAGATAAATGTAGACCCAAGCCCTTTTCTCAATAATCCCAATCCACTGAGCATTGCCAATGTTCGATTCAAAATCCAAGACTTAGAATTACTTGATCCTTTGATTGCTGTCCCAAATAATCACAAGGTAAAAAGTTCTCACAGGTACCAACCTTTGTACGCAGAAAAGATTGATGAGTGGGACAGCATTCTGAAGTTACAGAATAAACAGTTATCTACAAAATTCTTGTTTATAAACGGCAACCTCAAAGAAACGGAAAGACGAAAGCGAGCATTTCAAAAGGGAATCGCTTTCGACCCAGCTCACGATAGGCTACAAAATGCTTTGTTCAATCATCTAAATAAAAAATATGGGCAACAGAATGTGGGATACGAAATAAATGGAGTGGATTTAGTAGTCAGGCGAAATGATCAGTTCACATTCTACGAAATAAAAATGGAATCTACTGTAAAAAGATGTGTTAGATTAGCCATCGGTCAATTGCTCGAATACGCTCATTGGCCTGATCAAAACAAAGCGGATAAATTTATTGTGGTTGGAAAAATTCCCGCCAACGAAAATGATCGACATTATTTATCCTTTCTTCGCGAACAATACAAGTTGCCTATCTATTATCAACTTTACGATTTAACAAGCGACACCTTATCTCCAGAAAATTAAAACGACACAAGGACATCAAATGGACAATTCACTAAAAAAATTACAGCCTTTAGCAATTTCAATTCTCGTCGTTGGAGTGTTGGCACTCATTGCTTACTTCATCGCGCCTGCCATCCAAGACCCCAACGTCTCGCTTCTCGAAACGACTCCGCAAGCGATGGGTATTCGATTTTTGTTTCTGGCGATTGGCGGCATGATCGCATTGTTGATCTGCTACTTCACGCGCGATAGCGAGTTGTGGGATGTGACGGCGCAGCAAATCGCCTTCATGGGCATCGGCTCGCTCATCTACGGCGTGTTCGCCTGGTTGTTCAACGGCGTTACGTTTGCGCTACCCGCAGTGAGTCAAGTCTCGTTGCGTCCGGCGATCATCTTCCCGATCTTCTTCGGTTACATCTTCGGACCCGTCGTCGGATTCACAACCGGCGCGGCGGGCAACATCATCGGCGATCTGTTTGTGGGAACTGTGTCGCCGCATTGGAGTTTGGCAAATGGATTGATCGGGTTGATCGCCGGGGCGGCAAAATTATTTTCAGATCGCAAACAAGCAGTGGACATGGGAACGATCCTCACCGGGGCTGGCGGCCTCATCGCGGTTGTATTTTACTTAATGTACCCGAACACACTGATCGCCCCGCCCCCCGATTACAAAGCCGCGCCGATCTCTTGGTTGATGGGCTACTCGGTGCTGATCGGCTGCGCCTTGGCGATTGCCGTGCGATTCATTTTCCCGAATCGGCAGCGATGGGTCGCCGCCGTGTTATGGGGCAGTGTCGGCAACATCGTCGGCTTGGCACTGGCGTCACTCGCCGATATGTGGGTCAACAAATATCCGCTGGCAGATGCAATGGTCGGCGAATTTATTCCGGCGGCAGGCGCAAACATCATCGCCGTAGCGATTTTGATTCCATTGCTGTTGTTCGTCTACGAAACATCACAAGAACAGAGCGAAGAGAATTAGAGATTGGAGATTGGAAGTTTGTAACCATCAGACACCGAGTGTTTTAAAAACACTCGGTGTCTTTGATTAGAATCGAATCGTGTGGTATTATCAACGCATCCCGTTCTGCGGGAAATTTTCACGCCTCGCGGACTTCATCGGTCGTGCTGTTAGCCGCAGCAGAGATGAGGGTTGAAGTGAGGCGGCAGACTAAAACGAAAAAGGAGATTTACCTCAATGGCTGTCATTTCCATGAAAGCGTTGCTCGAGACGGGTGTGCATTTTGGTCATCGCACCAAAAAGTGGCACCCGCGCATGAAGCCCTACATCTTCACCGAACGCAACGGAATCCACATTATTGATTTACAACAGACTCTCTCCTCGCTGGAGCATGCTTACGCCCTCGTGCGCGACAACGCGGCGAAAGGCGGCTCGCTTCTATTCGTCGGCACCAAACGTCAGGCGCAAGAAGCCGTGCAGAAAGAAGCCGAGCGCTGCAACATGCCGCATATCACCAACCGTTGGTTGGGCGGCATGGTCACCAACTGGCGCACGATGAAAGCGCGCATTGACGAGATGAAACGACTCGAAAAATCGCGCGACGCCGGTGAGTTTGAATTGATCACCAAGAAAGAAGGGTTGATCTTAAGTCGCCAGATCGTCAAGCTGCAAGATCGCTTCAATGGCATCCGTGATCTAAAAGGCGTCCCCGATTTGATGTTTGTGGTAGATGTGCGCCACGAACATACCGCCGTGCGCGAAGCGAACATCATGGGCGTCCCGGTGATCGCTTTGGTAGATACGAACTGCGATCCGACTCCGGTGGATTACGTGATCCCCGCCAACGACGACGCCATTCGCGCCATCAAATTGATCGTTGGGAAGTTGGCAGACGCGGTGATCGAAGGTCGGGCGAAATACAAAGATGAACACGGTGAAGTTGAGACGAAGGGTGAAGGCGGCGAGTTTGCCGATCTCGAAGAGAAAGATGCCGATGAGACATTACTCGGCGCGGCAACATTGAAGAAGTTGGCAAGCGGCGAATTCAGCGAAGCCGAAGATGTGGTTGAGGCTGAAGAGTCTGTCGCAGAAGAGGAAAAGAAATAATCATGGCTGGTGCTATTTCTGCTGCAGATGTGAAGAAGCTGCGCGAGGCGACAGGCGCGGCGATGCTCGATTGCAAAAAGGCGTTGGAGCAAAACGAGGGTGATGTTGCCAAAGCCGAAAATTGGTTGAAAG
>JACRLA010000135.1 GCA_016215145.1 Chloroflexota bacterium | reverse complement strand
CAAACAGGTCAGCTCATGGTGCGCGCCACCGACGACGTGGAGAAGGTCCGCCTCTTCATCGGGCAAGGTTTATTGCAGCTCGTCGGCGCGATCATCTTGCTCGTTGGCACGATGATCATTTTGTTCAGCACCAACGCTCAACTGGCGTGGGCGGCGATCCCGGTGCTGCCTGTCGCGCTCGTCCTCTTCATGTTCTTCGGCATGATCAGCCAGCCGCTATTTCTAAAAGTCCAACAAAAACTTTCCGCGCTCAACACGATCTTGCAAGAAAATCTGGCGGGCATCAAAGTGATCAAAGCCTTCACGCGCGAAGCGCAGGAACAAGTTAAATTTAAAAAATCGGCGGACGACGTTTTGAATCAACAACTCACCGTCACGCGCATCTTTGTCTTTCTCTTCCCGCTCGTCTTCCTCATCGCCAACTTGGGGCAAGCCTCCACGCTGTATTTCGGTGGACGGCAAATGATCGGCGGCACGTTGACGTTGGGCGAGTGGCAAGAGTTCAGTTTGTATCTGATCTATCTCTTCATCATTTTTGAAATTCTTGACGCCAAGAATGACGTGGTGGATAAAGCCAATGCGCTCACCTTGCCATCCGTTAAAGGTAATGTGAAATTTGAAGACGTCACGTTTAGATATTTCGGTGGCGGCGACCCCGTGTTGAAGAATGTGACATTCGAGGCGAAGAAGGGCGAGACGGTTGCCCTGCTCGGGGCTACCGGCTCCGGCAAAACAACCATCATCAATCTTCTGCCTCGGTTCTACGACCCGACGCAAGGCAAGATCACTATTGATGGCAACGATCTACTCGATGTGACTCTCGATTCACTGCGCTCGCAGATCGGCATTGTGTTGCAGGAGACGAATCTTTTCAGTGGCACCATCCGCGACAACATTGCTTTTGGCAAACCTGAAACCTCAATGGATGAAGTGATCGCGGCGTCGAAAGCGGCGGCGGCGCACGATTTCATCACGTCGTTTACACAAGGTTACGATACGCCCGTCGGCGAACGCGGCACCACCTTGAGCGGCGGACAAAAGCAGCGCATCGCCATCGCCCGCGCCTTGTTGCTCGATCCGCATATTTTGATCCTAGATGACTCGACCAGCAGTGTAGATTTACAAACTGAAGCGGTGATTCAAAAAGCCTTAGATCGTTTGATGAAAGGTCGCACCAGTTTTGTCATTGCCCAACGCATCAGCACCGTGATCAACGCCGACCAGATTTTAGTCTTGGATAAAGGCGAGATCGTGGCGCGCGGCAAGCACGAAGACTTAATGGAAGATAGCCCGATCTACGCCGAGATTTACAACTCACAACTGGTGAGTGACGCCAAGGCGGAAGAAGCAGTGGCTATTTTAGAAGCAGTTAAATAAATACGGAATACGCAACACGCAATACGTATTTCGTATTCCGTATTGCGTAAGGAGAAATGGAATGTTTGGCAATCAAGAACAACTTCGGCGCGTCATGAGTCAAGAAATGCTCAAACCCAAAAATTTGGGCGAGACATTGGTGCGCTTTGGCGTCTACTTTAAATCCTATTGGTACATGCTAGTGCTGGCGGCTCTATTGGTGATCACCTCGACCTGGATGCAAGTCACCTCGCCGGAGATCATCGGGCAGATCGTGGATTGTTATTTGACTCCGGCCTCCGGCAGTTCACTTAGCAGCCTGCCCGGCGCGCAGACTCAAACGAGCAGCGCCACTTCAAACTGCTGGCTCTCATCAGATGTTTCGGAACTGAGCGGCACGCAGTGGGTGATCAAAACGATCTTCAGCGCCAATGATTTTAAATCGCCCACAAAAACTTTAACCGATATGACCACCGATGATCGTTTGGCGGGCTTGGGTCGCTTGATCTTAATCGTCATTGGCTTGTATGTCGGCGGCGCGGTGTTGACCGGTATGACGTTCTTCACCATGACCTGGTCGGGGCAACACGTTTTACGTCAGATGCGCGTGGATGTTTTTGAACATGCCCATCGCCTCTCGCTCAGCTATTACGCCGAACACGAAGCAGGCGACTTGATGAGCCGCATCACCAATGATGCTTCGGCGATTGAGCAAGCGTTGGGTTTCGCTTTGGTGCAAGTGGCGGGCGGCGTGTTGTTATTGGTTTGGATCATTTACAACATGCTGGCGAAGAGCGTGCCGTTTGCTTTGTTGAGCAGCATCACTCTGCCATTTATGATCATCGCCACGCAATACTTTTCTGGTCAAGCGCGGACCGCCTTCCGAAAAACGCGCAAAGAGATGGGCAGCGTCAACGCCGAACTGCAAGAAACAATCTCGGCGGTGCGTGAAGTGCAAGCTTTTAATCGCGCCGAAGAAAATATCGAAAACTTTAAAGTGACCAACGCCGCCAACCGCGACGCTAACGTGCGCGCCGTCGCCTTCACCTCGGCGCTGGCGCCTACGCTGGAAGCCTTCGGTTATTTGGGGCTGGCGGTTGTCACCTGCATCGGCGGCGTCCTTTTGTTGCGTGGCGAATCATTTTTCGGCACGACGGTCTCACTCGGACTCGTCATCACCTTCCTCGCTTACGTCCAACGCTTCAATCAACCGATTCAACAAATGGCGGTGATGTGGACGAACATTCAAAGCGCGATTGCCGGTGGCGAGCGCATTTTCTCTTTGTTGGATGAAAAACCCGCCATTGTTGATAAACAAAATGCTAAGGTGATGCCGCCGATTCGCGGTGAAGTCGAATTCGAAAATGCGGCGGCGGAATACGAAGTTGGCACACCGGTGCTGCACGGTGTGAACTTCAAAGCGAAAGAAGGGCAAACGATTGCCATTGTGGGACCGACCGGCGCGGGTAAGACGACGATCATCAATTTGATTCCGCGCTTCTACGATGTAACGAGCGGCTCGGTGAAGATTGATGGCATTGACGTGCGTGACGTGACCGCCGAAAGTTTGCGACGGCAGATCGGCATTGTGTTGCAAGATTCATTTTTGTTCAGCGCGAGTGTCATGGATAACATCCGCTTTGGGCGGCCTTCCGCAACTGATGCCGACGTGATCGCGGCGGCGAAGCTGGCGCACGCCGACACCTTCATTGAACGCTTGCCGCAAAAATACGAAACCGTTTTGGGCGAGCGCGGCAGTGGTTTGAGTCAGGGTCAGCGTCAATTGATCTCAATTGCCCGCGCCGCACTCGCCGATCCGCGTATCTTGATCTTGGATGAAGCGACTTCTAGTGTTGATACTCGCACCGAGCGTTTGATCCAAAAAGCGTTTGATCAACTGTTACAAGGACGCACCAGTTTTGTCATCGCTCATCGTCTCTCTACTATCCGCAATGCCGATTTGGTTTTGGTGTTGAACAAAGGTGAGATTATCGAGCGCGGCAAGCACGAAGAGTTGTTAGAGCAGAAAGGTTTCTACTACAACTTGTATATGAGTCAGTTCCGCCGCGAAGATGGGCACAAGGTGGAAGTGGGCGGCAACGGGCGCAACGCGGAAGCGGTGACGGCGTAAAATAAAAACTGACGGGTTGATAAGCCCGTCAGTTTTAGTTATTGTCGTTGTTTCAGCCAGCGTTCAAATGAAGCACGGCTTTCACTCGACTTCTTGCCGAGTAAAATACCCTCTACGCCGAGATCCTCATCTAAATCAGGCCAGTGAATTCCATAACCTGCGCCGCTGATCTGAAAATTGGCACGCTCGTCGGAGGTGCCGTAAGCTAATCGCGGATACCACCCGATGGGTACGTCAATCGAGCGTCCATCTTCGAGATCAACGGAGAGCGTGTCATCGGTGATTGCGACATGAATAATTTTAGTGAGTGTCGGCGTTGCAGAAAGCATCCGGCGTCATTTTACAATGCTCCTCATAACCTTTCCAACAACAAATCTTTACTCAAGCGGGACTTACGAACATTGAGCCACTATCGTCATTGCGAGCGCACTTTGCGAAGCAATCTCGGTCACGTTTTGAGATTGCTTCTCGAAGACTCGCAATGACGCTAACGTGGTTTGCGTAAGTTCGGTGAAGGGTAATAAAAATGAAAAACAAAACAGTTTTAATCACCGGCGCGAGCGCGGGCATTGGCTTGCACACTGCCATAGGTTTGGCGAAATTGGGGGCGCAGGTGGTGATGGTGGGGCGCCATGAACGCCGCACAGCAGAGGCGGCGTCACTTGTTAAATCGCAAACGGGCAATCAAGCGATCTCCTATCTCATCGCCGATCTCTCATCACAAAAAGAAGTTCGCAGATTGGCGAGCGAGTTCACGAGTAAATATCAGAAACTCGATGTGCTGGTCAATAATGCAGGCGCGATCTTTCTGAATCGCAAAGTGAGCGTAGACGGTTACGAGATGACGTTTGCGCTAAACCATCTCAACTATTTTCTGCTGACAGATTTGTTGCTGGATATGTTGAAGGCACAACCGAAGGCGCGCATTGTCAATGTCTCTTCCAACGCGCACTATCGTGGGCATATCAACTTTGGCGATTTGCAAAGTGAGAAGGGATTCTTCAACGGTCTGCTCACTTATAGCAATTCAAAACTGGCGAATGTGTTATTCACCTACGAACTCGCGCGGCGACTCAAGGGAACGACTGTCACCGCCAATTGTTTGCACCCCGGTTTTGTGGCGAGCAACTTTGCTTTGAACAACGGCTTTCTGGTTAACGTCTTTATGGCTTTTATGTGGCAGCGTCTCACTAACGAACAAGGCGCGCGCACTTCGATCTATCTCGCCTCATCGCCCGAAGTGGAAGGGGTGAGCGGAAGATATTTTCACTACACCATGAAGGAGAAACGCTCATCCGATGAGTCGTATGATGAAAATGTAGCGAAGAGGTTGTGGGAGGTGAGTGAGAGATTGGTGGGCTTATAGCATTTCCACGCTAATGCGTTTGATCCGCCAATTCCCACCAGAGGATAGTACCTGCTATTCCGATGATGCTCGTTAGCAATACAATCACGTAACTGATCGCGCCAAGAGCTGCGCCTCGTGAATATAAAGCAGGGATAGACCAGGGAAAATATTCTCCCCAGCCAATGATGGCAATGACCTGCGCCAGAAAGATTACAAGGAACATTATGCCTATCGGTGGCAGATAACCATGCCCGGCACTGGCGAAGAAAGTTATGGGCGTTATCAAAGGGATAGTTAAACAGAAGGCGATCAATAGAGTCGCCATACCGCGCAAAATAATTTGTGGCGGTGTTGGCGGGAGAGCAATTGCTGCGCCGACTCCGAGTGCGATGAGGCAGATCATCAGCGTCAGCGCCGTCGTCCATAAAGCGATGACGACGAATTTGGCAAGCACAATGGATGACCGTGAGGTGGGTAGGGCGAGCAAATCTTTCACCGTGTGATCCGAATACTCACGACCAAACACCCAACTACCAATAAAACCAAACAAGACGATGCCGCCAATCGCTATGGCTTGGGTGAGGAATCCGAGATAGGTTTGCCAGTCGGCAACCCCCATGGCAATTTGCGCTTTCGCACTGATCAAGCCAACGCGTTGAGCGAGATCGGGATCCTTCAAGATGATCATAAAGAAGCCGCCGGTGAGAGGCAGCATGGCGAAGCCGAGCGTAGTGAACAGAGGCATTTTGGAACGACGTGCTTTGAGAAACTCAACCCAGATGGCTTGACCGAGGTTGCTCATTTCACATCCCTTTCTTCCATGCCAACGAGTCTCAGAAAGTAATGTTCAAGGTCTTCTTGTTCAACGTTGAGCATCGTCGGCGCGTGACCCGCATTGACGAGTCGAGTGGCAATATCGTCGGGATTTTCGATAGCCGAAATATCTCTTACTTCGATTGCGCCATCGGCTTTCATCTCGGCGGCGAAACCTGCGCTGATTAGTAGAGAACGAGCCGCCTGAGGATCTCGCGTGCGTATCACGAGTCGTTGCCGCCGATTTTGTTCGAGTTCATCAACGTTAAGTTCTTGCAGCAATCGCCCTTGATGAATAATGCCGATGCGATTGGCAAGTCGGGACACCTCACCCAAAATGTGACTCGACATAAAGACGGTGACACCTTGTTCGTGCGCCAATTCGTTGAGGAGGTTGCGTATTTCGACAATCCCCGCCGGGTCTAATCCATTGGCTGGCTCGTCGAGGATCAGCAGTTGGGGGTTGTGCAATAACGCTTTGGCAAGCCCGAGTCGCTGCGCGTTGCCATGCGATAACGTGCCTGCGCGCCGATCTGCGTACTCGGTTAATCTCAAACGTTCGATGACACGCTCCACAGTTTTCGGCTCGGTGCCGGGGCGAAGGCGGCGCATGGCTTCTAAGTTCTCGCGCACGGAGAGCTCGGGATAAGCGTCTGCTGTCTCAACTAAATATCCAACAGACTCCCATGGTTTCTTCTCGCCAACACGAATTCTTTTTCCCAGCACGCGCGCTTCGCCGAAAGTTGGTTTGACCATCCCCAGTAACATGCGAATCGTCGTCGTTTTCCCCGCGCCGTTGAGACCGAGGAATGCATAGATCTCACCCGGCGTGACACGCAGAGACAAATTGTCAACGGCTGTTATATCACCGTATTGTTTTACAAGATTATCAGTTTCGATAGCTGGATTCATTTTTTACCAACGGCAACTCAATAACAAAAACGCTTCCCCTGCCTTTGCCGTCGCTTTCGGCAAAGACCTTGCCGCCGTGCGTCTCTACTAACTGCTTGGCAATGCTCAAACCCAAACCGGTGGAGCTTTCTCCGTCGGTGGGAACAGAGGATAGGCGTTGGAACTTGCCAAAAATTTTCCCCATGTCGTCGCGGCTTAACCCTTGCCCCTCGTCGCGCACTTCAAAACGCGCCGTGCCCTCACTGCACTTCAGCGAGACATTGATCGTCGCGCCACTCGGCGAATACTTGATGGCGTTTTCAACCAGATTGTCAAACGATTCCAACATTCGATCTTCGTCAATATCCACAACAACATTTTGAGTAATCTCGAACACCAACTGTTGACTTTTGCGTAAGGCTTGCAGCTCGCGCCGTTCTTTGATCGTTTCGACCAGAACCGCCGCGTCAATGGGCGCGCGATTCAGAGTGACGTGACCGTTTTCCAGCGCGGCGTTTTGCAGTAGCCGCTTGACGATGTTCAGCATACGCCGTGTCGAATCAAGGATATGCGCGATCATCTCTTTCTGTTCCGTCGGGCTGCCCACACTGTCTCTGAGCAAATCGGCAAACCCGATCACGGTGGTGAGCGGATTTTTGAGATCGTGCGCGGCGATGCTGATCAGTTCGCTCTTGAAATGATTTGCTTGCTTAAGCACTTCGTTCTCTTGCAAGCTCAGGCTCATCTGGTTAAAAGCGTTGGCGAGGGCGGCGATCTCATCGTTGCCCTGCACCGAGATGCGTTGCGTGAAATCGCCGTGGGCAATGCGCTGACTGGCGGTTGCAACTTGCGAGAGCGGCACAGTGATCGAGCGGCTGATGAGCAGAGCAAGGATCGCCCCGACGATGATAATGATCGCGGCGATGGCGAGTCCTTGTTGGCGCATCGTTTCCGTTTTGGCGACGAGGGGTGCAGTAGGCAGCCCGATGCTGACCGCGCCAAAAATTTGATTCTGGATGACTACCGCTTTACCGGCGAGCAGTTGATCTTCCTTCCAGTGAAAGGTGATGCCGTCACTGTTTACGAGCTGTTTGCCAAAGGGATCCGGATCGAATTGAAAGGTGGTTGCCTTGCGGATTCCGTCGGCGATGATCCGCCCTTCGTTGTCGTAGAAACGTCCGGCGACAATGACTTTCTCACTTCGCCCCAACTCTTCCATGATGTCCTGCAAGCGATCAATGTTCAGATTGTAGATTGCGTCTGACGAGGTGAAGGCAAGAATGTTGAGCAGGAGGACGGCTTCATCCTCCATGTCGTCGCGAAAATCACTTTGCTCGCGTTGAATCGCCAGCAGTGTCACACTGGTCACTGCCAAGACAACAAGGAGCGTGATCGCTAACGTGAGTTTTGAAGCCAGCGGCAAGTTGTGCCAAGACAAACGATGCATTAGCGATTCATCACCAGTGTGTAGAGTTCTTTCATGCGTTCAAGCGTGCCGACGGGCAACGCGTCGAAGCGCGTCGTTTCGTCAAATGCTTTCAGGGCGATCTGACCTTCAGAAGATTTTTCCATTTCGGTGAACAAAGAGTAGATCATCTCTTGTGTGGCTTTGTCTATATTGGGACGAACCATAACCACTTGGCGCGGCACTTTTTCCGATTCGCCCAAGACGATCATTTTGGATCGCCCGTCGGCAGAAATTTTAGAATATGATCTAATGTCCACCGCGCCTGCGGCAACTTTTTTGCTGATCACCCATTGGATCGTGTTGTCGTCGTCGTTGGTGAAGACATAGCCAACGTGATCGGCAGGGGCGCTAATCTCGGCGCTTTTGAGTTCCACTGCTTTCAAACCGCCCTTAACCAAAAGGCTGAGCGGCAACAAGTAACCGGATGTGGAACCGGCGTCTTGCAAGCCGATAGTTTTTCCTTTGAGATCGTTTAGTGTATTGACACCGCTGTCATTGCGGGCGAAGATCACCGCGTAATACTCCGCCTCGCCCCGCCGCCATCGTCGCAGAATGGGCAGCGCGTCGCTTTGGGCGTTGACCAACATTGCCGGATAAGGGCTGTCGAAGTAAATATCCACTTCGCCCGATTTGAGCCAGCGCGACATCGTCTCCAAGTTGGGCGCGATCTTGATCTGCGCCGACGTGATGCCCACTTTGTCCAATCGCTTGCCCACGTAATCCGTTAATGGTTGCAGACGTTCAATTTTCTTGGAGGGTTCGTCGGAGATCTCTCCCAGCACAATCACCGTGTTCCGCGCCTTAGTAGCCGCCGTGGGCGCGGCAGTGGGGGGTGGGGCGGCGGTGGGCGTTGCGCTGTTGAGTCCGCAGCCACTGATCACAAAAGCAATTATCAATGTAGAAACTAAAATCCGCCGAGTCCTGTTCATCCTCTTCATCCTTCATTTCCTTTATTTCCCTGTTTCCTTGTTTCCCTGTTCCCCTCTCTTCCCGTTTCCCTTATTTCCCTCTATACCTATTCCCCAACTCGCACGTCAAATTTAAATACAGATCGCCATAGCTCCTGCCCGGCTCGATCTCCGTTCCTTCGATCCATTCGTTGAACGACTTCACAAATAAAAAGTCGCCGCCGGTTTTTGTGACGACGCTGAAAGTGTCGCGATAGTATTGCCCGCTCCGGCGATCCCGCGCAAAGTGCGGCGCGTCGTTTCGCAGATCGCCCGGCGCGTTCACCGACTTGGTATCGTCGAAGCCCGCCGCAATTGTATCGGCAAAATACAATGGCGTGTTGCTTGATCTTTCAACGCTTCGCAGCGCGCTCGACCAACGTGATTGCTTGAGCCACGATTGTGGAAAATCTCTGTGGTCAATGCGATAGGCATACAATCCGTCGAACAATGGATTGAACGTCGTCACCAAACCTTCCGCCATCCAGATCGTGCTGCGGCTGGGATCGGCCGCGGCGCGGATTCGAGTCCAAGCGGCTAACGCCGCCGCGTCGCTGCCCCACGGGCGCGGCATGTCGGTGAAGATGATCAACGGCTTGCCGCCCAGCTTGAGATAGTTGGCGTTACTCGTCCAATTGTTCATCACGTACTTGATCGCCTCAATGATCATTTGCTCGGTTGCACCCGGCACGATGTTCGTTTGAATCACAATCGCGTGCCGCAGATTTGTCCCGCCAGAGGCTTGCAGCAATTTATTAAAGTTATTGGTCGTGCGCGAATCTTGAGGACCGTACCAGTGCGGAGTGAAACCATCAAGGCACGCCTGCTGCGCCTGCGCGATGTGGCGGATGTGGCGCTGGATCGTTCCAAAATCATCCGAGTTGTATGCGCCCGCCGATGGCACGTCCCACGTTTTGTTGCCGTCGAATGTGGATGGGTCGTACCACATCATGTAATCGGCTAACACCACGCGCTCTGTGCCGAGATGATTAACCGCCGCGCCGCCCGTCGTCGTTGTGGTCGTAGTAGACGGAGTCGGCGTTGACGTTGTGCCTGATACATTTCCGCTCGCATCGGGGATGAGCAACACTTGCCCCACAAAGATCGTCACGCCCGTCAGCTTATTTGCTTTTTGGATGGCGAGAACGGTGGTGTTGAAGCTGCGCGCGATGCGCGATAAGTTGTCGCCGCGCTTCACCACATATATTGCCGATCCCGAACCGGCTGACGAAGGTGTCGCCGTCACCGTTGTGGGGGGCGTTGTCGTTGTTGTTACCGCGCCGCTCGCCCCGTTCGGAATGATCAACACTTGCCCGATGAAGATCACCGTGCCGCTCAGGTTGTTCGCTTTTTGAATCGCCTCAACCGTCACGCCAAACTTGCGCGCGATGCGCGACAAGTTGTCACCCGCCTGCACGGTGTAATTTGCCCCCTGCGCTTCAACCGTTTGAATCGGAAAAGCGGACAAGATAACTGTGACGGTGAGAAGGATCAGAATAATGCGGCGCATGGTGACGCTCCTTTTTTTAGATCGGACGCTTTGTTGGTGGAGAGAGAGAGTTGCTCTAATCCGCATTCAACTTTTTCTCATCCCAAACATTTCTCCGTTTATTGGCGGAAGAAAGTTCACCTTCAGAACAATGCCAAAATGCGGATTAGAGACACGACCCTGA